>QGUO01000251.1 GCA_003242495.1 Pseudomonadota bacterium
TGTCCATTACCCGCCCCACGCTGCCGACCAACGTCTGACCCATGCCTGCCGTGGACGTTCAGGACTGGGTGATTCGCAACGCGGGCGCGCGTCCGTGGGATCGCGACGACATCGACGCACGCATCGTCGCCGACACCATCGAAGGGCGCGGTGCGATCATCGACAGCGAGGCGCAGGTCGGCGGCTTTCCCGATCATCGGAAGACTCGCCGGCCGTTCGATGAAGCCGAGTGGGACCTGCGCTACATGATCCCGAAGGGTCAGCTGCCGCTGGAGGGAACCCCGGAGTTTTCTTCGAGCCCCACAGCGGACACATCCACGGGTGGATAAGCGACGATGATCACCAGGTCTGCCTCACCGAGCTGCCGGAGGCCGACGTCTGCACCGGCGTGCATGAACGCCGCCGTGCCCGGCCCGACCTCCACCGCCGTATCGTCCACGATCAGCTCACCGCGGCCACTCAGGACGTAATAAACCTCGTCGTGCGTGAGCACATGCATGCCGATCGCGGCGCCCGGATGCAGCGCGCGTTTGCGGAACACCAGGTGCGCATCGGGCACGTCGTCGAAGTAGCGATACGCCGTGCTCTGCCCGATGCCGGCGTGCGGCGGTGTCTCCGCGCGGGCGACCACGCCATCCTCACGCACCCAGAACCGGTTGCGCACATGGCGTGATGCCTCGGCGGCAGCCGACGGCGGAGGCTGCGGCGTGCATGCGCTCATCAGCAGCGTCAGGCCGAGCAAGGTGCGGACGGCTGCCGGAAAGGTCGTGGTCACCATGACGGCGGTCCCTCCTGCCGCGGCATCGTCAGCCACGGATCGGCAAGGATCGAGGGGCATACGGGGATGGGCGCAGCGGGCGCCGGACTGCATGGAGTCCGGCGCCTCCATTGGGCGTCGTTTCGGCAGGCGCCCTCAGAACCGATAGCGCGCACCGACGAAGTACTGGCGCCCGGTGTGGTGGTAATACGAGAGCCGGTCGCCGACCGAATCGACCCACTGATCCTGGAACTCGTCGGTGAGATTCAGGGCCTCGAGCGTGAGGGTCAGGCTGTCATTCAATTTCCACGAAGCGGCAGCGTCCACGGTCAACGTCGACGCCGTTCCCTCCACATCATTGCCGTTGCGCCCCGGCACGGTGGTGAGATAGCGATCACGGTACGCCGCGGACACGCGCGCGCTGAACACGTTGTTGTCGTAGTAGAGGGTCGCATTGAACGCATCCTGCGAGAGTCCCGTGAGGTCCGTTTCCGCCGCGACGGTGCCATCGGAGTTCAGGTAGCGAATCTTGGATTCGACGTACGTGTAGTTGATCAGCGCTCCGAAATCGCGCCAGATGCCGGGCAGGAACGAGAACGGCTGTTGGTACCCGACCTCGAAGCCCTTGAGATCGCCGCCCGGGGTGTTCGAGGGGATGTTGAACTGCCAGTCCGCCAGGCACTCGGCAGCCGCCGTCGAGTCGCCCGCCTCTACGCCGCAAGCCGTGAGCGCGAGGCTGTCGGGCAAGCCGAGCGGGTTGGCGGCGAACGGCCCGGTCTCGCGGATGGTCTGCACGAAGGTCCCGACGTCCTTGTAGAACACCGCAAGGGAGACCAGGGACTCGGGAGCGAAGTACCATTCGAACGACAGGTCGTAGGCGTCCGCGCGGAACGGGTCGAGGCGCGGGTTACCGGAATTCACGACCTTGTTGTTGCCGGAGACGGTCACGTTGGCGCCCGGATTCAAGTTGCCCAGACCCGGGCGCGCCATGACCTTGGCGGCGCCGAAGCGCACGATGAAATCGTCGGTGACCTCGAGCGCGAGATTGAGCGACGGGAGCGTATCGCTGTAGGTGCGCTCGGTCGTGGTGAGCACAGTGCCGCCGGCGCCGCGGGTCCAGCCCGTCGAGCGCTGCTCGGTCTCGACGTAACGTACACCCACATTGCCGCGCAGGGTGCGGCCGGCCAGCTGGGTAACGAAATCCGCCTGGAGGAAGCCGCCCGTATCCTTTTCCGTCACCCCGAAGTTGCCACCGAGGGCCGGTTCGATACCGAGCGGAAACACGGATTCGTCATAGAGGTTCCAGAGCTGCGCGGCGGCATGCAGGTCCGGCACCACCCAGACGGTGGTCGTCCCGCTCGGATAATCCAGGTCGTTGCCCAGCGAGACGGTCCGGCTGTACGACGACGTGGAGGTGCTGGCGGCGAAGTCCGGAACCACAGCCTCGATGTTGGCCGGCGAGCCGTTCGAACGCCGCCGGTCGCTGGTGACGAACTGGTACTTCTTGTGCTGCACGCCGGCCTTGACCGTGACGCCGTCGCTCACGTCCCAGGCCACATCCAGCAGGTAGTTGTCGAACTCGTTGTCCGCCGCCTGCGGGCGCAGGCGGATCTGCGAAAGGGTCCAGGTGTTCGGGTTGGCCACATCGGCATCGCCGTAGCTGATGAGGGGCGTGCGGCTGTTGCCGCGGAAGTCGTAGACGTAGCCCTGGATGTCCATGGCATCCCAGAGGAGCGTCGTCTGGATGGGATTGTCGTGCCTGGATTTCGCGACGCCGACCAGGCCGTGGACACGGAAGGAGTCGGTGATGCTGTGCGTGCCGTCGAGCGTGAACTGGGTGAATTCGGTCTCGAGCTCGTCGTAGCGCTGCTCGGCACGGATGTCGACGTTGTTGAACACGCCGTAGGTCAGTGTGCTGACGTTCTGGCCGCGCGAGTTGACACCATGGTCGACGATTTCAGCATCGAGCACGTCGACTTCGGACAAGGAGGCGCTGAAGTTCGGCGACTGCAGAAAGATCTCCGAGCGAGTCGCGTCGAACCTGGCGTACATCGCATCGAAGGTGAACAGCGTGACATCGGTGGCGCGCCACTGCAGTGAGGCAGTCAGCCCCAGGCGCTCCTGGTCATGCTCGTAGATGTCGTAACGGGGAATACGCGGCCGGAACGCGTTGGCGACCTCTGCCGGATCGAAGCCGGCGGGCACGCTGTTGAAGGTCCCGCCATTCTGCCAGCGTACCGTGCTCGCGCCCTCGTCGCGAATCTTGCGGTCGGTATAGGCGACGGACACCAGCGCACCGAAGGTGTCGCCGGCAAAGGTATTGCTGAGGAGCAGCGCGGCGCGGGGATTCCATTCGCTGTTGAGATCGTTGAAGCCCATCTGGCCGGAAGTGACCACGGTGAAGCCGTCGTAATCGAAGGGCCGCGCCACGTGCAGATCGACGGTGGCGCCCAACGAGCCCTCCTCGACTTCGGCTGCTGCGGTCTTGCGCACCGTGATCTGATTGAAGAGCTCGGAAGCGAAGATATTGAAATCGAACGAGCGATCGCGGTTCGTGCCGCCGGTCGCATCGGTGCCTCCGCCGGTGGTGAGCGCCTCCATGCCATTGATGCGAATGCGCGTGAACTGCGCACCCAGGCCGCGCACCGAGATCTGCCGGCCTTCACCGGCGTCGCGGGTGATGGCGACGCCGGGAATGCGCTGGATCGACTCGGCCAGGTTCGCATCCGGAAAATCGGCGATGTCCTCGGCGAGGATGGCGTCGATCGCCCCCACCGCGGTGCGCTTCTGCTCGAGGGCCGCTTCGAGACTCTGACGGTACCCGGTGACGATGATCTCCTCGAGCGCTTCGCCCTGTTGTGCAAGGGCAGGCAGCCCCAGCGCCGAGCACGACGCGACGCCGAGGATGGCTCGCACGGTCGCGCCAAGAATCGATCCGACGGGACAATGAAATCCGGAACCCGGCTGTGGCCCAGTCATGTGGCGTGCTCCCCCCTGATGCCCCACACCGCCCGGCGTGGAGGCGGCCGTTGTGCTGTGTGCTGGATGACACCGGTGGCATCATGCAGCCATAAAATGACACCGGTGACAATGAGAGGCTAGCAGAGCATCGTGGCGCCCGGCAAGATGTCGGTCCGCGCGGAACGAATCCGGTCCCCGGGACGATGCTGCGTCACGGCGTCGAACCAGGCCGCCGCCACTATGCTCGGCAAGCCAACCAGGGAAGCTTCAACGTGCCTCACACTGTCGTCTGCTTCGGGGAAGTCCTGCTGCGTCTGTCCGCTCCAGGCAAGCAACTGCTGCTGCAATCACCAACCTTCGATGCGCATGTCGGCGGCGCCGAAGCCAATGTGGCCGTTGCCTTGAGTCGCCTCGGTCATCGTGCCCGCATGGTGAGCACCCTGGCCGACTCCTCCCTCGGCCAGGCCTGCGCGGCAGAGTTGCGGCGGCATGGCGTGGACCTGGAAACCATCCGGTATGGCGAGGGACGCATGGGCCTGTACTTCCTCACCCACGGGGCGGGACAGCGGCCCGCCGAGGTGCTCTACGATCGCGGCGACTCGGCATTCGCGCTCAGCTCCCCCGAAGCCTACGACTGGCCCGTGCTGCTCACGGATGCTCTGTGGCTGCATCTCTCCGGCATCACCCCGGCCGTCAGCGCCTCCGCGGCAGATGCTGCGCTGGCCGCCGTCGACGCCGCACGCGCCAGGGGCGTTCGTGTGTCCTTCGACTGCAACTTCCGCGCGCGACTATGGGGGGCACGCGCGCGGCAAGCGCCCGCGATCCTGAAAGCCTTGTGCGAGCGGGCGGACGTGATTTTCGGTGACCAGCGCGACGTGGCGTTCATCCTGGGCAACGACGCCGGGACCGGCGCCGGGCGAGAGGCACGCGAGCGGGCGGCGCGCGTGGCGTTCGAGACCTTCCCGCATCTGTCGTGGATGGCCAATACCGAGCGCAGGCGCCAAAGCGTGGAAATCCAGGAGCTCACCGGCTGGTTGCACGGGCGCGACGCAACGTACTGCACGCGCCCCTATCCCCTGAACGGCATCGTCGACCGCATCGGCGCCGGTGATGCCTTTGCGGCGGGCGTGTTGCACGGCCTGATCGCGGGACTGGACCCTCAAGGCACCATCGAGTTCGGCACCGCCGCCGCCTGTCTGAAGCATTCGATTCCCGGGGATTTCAACCTGATCGGGCGTGCGGACATCGAAGCGCTGCTCAACGAGACGCACACCGACGTGCGCCGCTGAGACGCTTCACGGGACAGGCCCGAACACCAGCTCGGGCGGCTTTGACGGCGGCGCCGTGCGCTCGTAAATGCGCCGCACTTTCATGCCGGCGAGAAAGTCATCGCCGCTCACCTTGAGCTCGCTCTCGAGCCGGTCGCCGCCCGCGAGCCAGCGATAGCGCTCCACCACGCGAATGCCGCCGCGCACCCGGCGATCGATGACGAACCACTGTCCTTTCCACCCGACCCGCGAGTCGGCCAGGCCCCCGCCAGGCATGGAGACCTGGCTGCGCACGCCGCCGACGAACCGGCGCGTCTCGACCTCGGACGCGATCTCGAGGCGCGCGCCATCCTGGACGATGTGCAGCGTACGCGAGATGTTCAGCACCCGGCGAATCCGCTCGTTCTCGCGAGCCGAAGGTCGGCTGCGCGGTGGGTGGTATTCCGGCATGACCAGCTCGCCCGCGAGTTCAGCGCGACGCCGTGCCTGCATGCGACGAGCGTGCTCCTGCGCTTCTTTGTCGAAACGCCGCTGAAGCATCTGCTCGACATCGTCGCTCAGTCCTTGGTTCAGTTGCCAGTGTCCGCTCAGGTCCTGGCCGCGCGCGGGAACGGCGTCGAATGCCGGGGCCGTGCCGGCGACCATCAGCAGGATCCATGCCAGAAAAAGCGCGCGCATCCAGCGATTGGTACTCGAATCGCTGTCCCAGGGTCAAGGT
>QGUO01000252.1 GCA_003242495.1 Pseudomonadota bacterium
CTCGGCCGGCACGGCCGCCTCCAGCGCGGAGTGCCGCTCCTCGTCCGGCAGATCGAGCAGCTCGGCGTCGCCGACGCGCAGCGCGTCGAAGAAGAAGACGCTGAGCGGCACGGCCGCACGCAGCTCCGTCGCACGCAAATCGATGACGGTCGCCGCAAAGCGTCGGACCGCCGCCAAGAAACTGTCCGAGAAGGCGCGTCTGGCGCGCAACAAGCGCCTGGTGCTGAAGTTCTACGACCTGGCGATCAACCAGAAGGACTTTGCCGCGGCGAGCAAGTACATGGCGCCGCGCTACATCCAGCACAATCCCGCCGCCGCCGATGGCCATGAGGGTCTGGCGGCCTACATCGACTGGTTCAAGCGCGATTTCCCCAATCTCAAGGCCGAGGTCAAGCGCGTGATTGCCGAGGGCGACTTCGTGGTGCTACATGTGCATGGCACCAACGGCCCGGATCCGCACGGCACGGCCGTCATCGACGTGTTTCGCGTGGAAGACGGCAAGGTGGCCGAGCACTGGGATGTGATCCAGGCCATTCCGGCCGAGATCGCCAATCCCAACGGCATGTTCTGACACCCGGCGCAGGCCGGGCATCAGGCATGCCCGTTCTCCCAGGTGGGCGGCGCCGGTATGTGTGCACGACCGGCGCCGAGCCTGGCAATCGGGACCGTGATGGTCACCAGCAGACCGTCGGTGGCGTATTCAAAGGTAATGTCGCCGCCGAGGTCGAGCCGTGCGCACAGCGACAACAGCTCGGAGCCGAAGCCGCGCTTCGGCGGCGCCGGGCGCTGCGACTCACCGGTCTCTTTCCAGCGCAGCTCGAGCACGCCACTGGCAGGCATGACGCGCCAGGCGACGTGCAGGCGCCCGGCGGGATGCGCGAGGGAGCCGTGTTTCAGCGCATTCGTGGCCAACTCGTGGGCGATCAGGCTCATGGACAGGGCCGGCGCCGGGCCGAGCAGAACTTCCTCGCCGGACAGGGTGACCGTATGCGGCGATATCGCCAGCGGCGCGAGCTGTGTGTCGAGCACCTGGGACAGTGACAGCGTCGAGCCGGCCACCGAGTCGATGAGCAGCGAGTGCGCGCGCTGCAGCGCCTGAAGACGATCGGTGGTGGCCGCCACGAGCTGTTCCGGCGTGCGCGCGTTGCGCGCCGCCAGGCCGATCATTGCGGACATCACCGCGAAGATGTTCTTGATGCGATGTTCGAGCTCCTGGCGGATGAGCGACTGGTGCAGCTCGTTGGCCTTGCGCCAGGAGATGTCGCGCACCGTGCCGATCACGCGCACTGCGGGGCCGCTGCCGACGCGTGTGCAACCGTCGGTGGCGATCCAGCGCTCGAATCGCCCGTGCATGCCGACGATGCGGTACTCGAGGCGCCGATGAGCGCCGGTGCCGCGCTCGGCCGTCTCGACGATGGCGTTGCGCAGGCGCTCCCGATCCTCGCGATGCACGGCCGCGCAAAACTGTTCGAAGGTGACCGGCTGGTCGAGCGGCAATCCCCAGAGCACGCGGATGCGATCGTCGCAATACATTTCACCGCTGGCGGGATTGCAGTCCCACAGGCCGATATCTGCAGCGTCCAGCACCTGCATGAGCGTGCATAGCGTATACGGCTCGGACACCGTTCGAGTGCGCTCCGCGGGATGAGCCTCCTCTGGGCGTTCGTGCGTAATATGCATGAGCTCCTCCCTTCCTCTGTGCGATCTCAGTGTGCATCGACGCGCCGCCCTGCGACGTTGATATAGGTCAATTACGAGACCTGCTGCGGCGCATGGCTTCTTTGTCACGTCACGTTCCGCCGCAGCTGCATTCGAGGACACGACGACGGACGATGCGCACGCGATGTTTGCCTGAGAGTGCAATCGCTCCGCTGTTTTGCAGATCCGTGAAGGCGCGGCTGACGGTTTCGACCGAAAGCGCCAGGTAATCCGCAATATCGTAACGGGACATCTGCAACGCGAACGTTCCGCTGCTCGAGTCCGGCAGGCGCTCTGCCATGTGCAGCAGGAACGCGGAAACCTTTTCCAGCGCGGTCATGCGGCCGAGGATCAGCACGCGCGCCTGCAGGCGCGCGATCGCCTGGAACGCCATCTGGCGCACCAGGCGCGCCACGTGCATGTCGCGGTCCGCAATGTTCGCGATGCATTCGCTCGGATAGCTCACCACCGTGGTCTGTTCCACGATCGCCTGGACGTGCAGCGTCGGTTCGATGGGCGGAGTGAAACCGAAGAAGTCGCCGGGCATGAGAAAGTTCATGATGCGTCGGCGCCCGTCGCTTAGCACGATGCTTTCGTGCGCCATGCCGGCGACCAGGAGATGCCAGCGCTGCGCGGCGTGGCCGTTGTCGGGCCCGCAAATGCGCTCGCCGCGACGGTACTCGGTGGTGATTGCGCTTGCGCGGACGCTTTCGAGGCGTTCGAGGTAGGCCGCCAGCTCGGTGCGTTGCTTCGTCTCGGTTGTTGATGTTGTTCGGGCGGAGCGCATGGTCAGCATGTCGGCTTTCCATTTGGCACGCAGCAAGCTCCTACTGGCGATGCGGATGCCTCGCCTCCAGGTTCTGCTGCCTGTGACGTGCGCACCGTTGCCCCACCGGTGCACATGCCGATTCGGATCGTTTGCGCGCCGTTTGCACGGCGTGCGGCTCCCCGGCTCGCCTTCGCTCCATTTTGGGGGCGAAAGACGATGCGGCCGCCTTGACATATGTCAAATCAATAGGCTCCCCCGAATCAATAAGAGTCTATGGCAACAAGTTCCGGCAAATACCTACAGGGCCGCAGGAAATCGCGTAAGGGAGGTGTCTGCGCGGTCCGCTCGCCGCTGCATGAATTGCTCGAACGGAGGGCGGGGCGCGCTGCGGTGCACCGCCGCCATGCTCGATGTGCCCGCCGCCGGCACGGGAGGCGCTTCCCCTGGCCGCCGGATCCGTCGTGACGGGTCGCGAGGTCACCCTGTGCGGCAGGCCGGCATGCCGTCCGGCCGTGTGGTCGGGTCGGAGTTCTCGTGTCCGGGCGTGACGAGTGCAGGGGTGTACAGCATCACACGGTTGCGGCCGGCGTCCTTCGCCAGGTAGAGCGCCGCATCCGCGTGGGCGAGCAGCTGGCGCAGCTCGTAACCCGAGGTGGCGCTCGCGGCGATGCCGAAGCTCGCCGAGACGGCGCTCACCATGCTGCCGGGGTCGGCAGCCACCTCGGCGATGGCGACACGCAATTGCTCGCAGCGCTCGCGCGCCTGGTACGGTCCGCAATCCGGCAACACGATGCCGAACTCTTCGCCGCCGAAGCGCCCGAAGATCTCGCCGCGGCGCAGATGCCTGCCGCAGGACTGGACGACCTGCTTGAGCACGTAGTCCCCGGTGGCGTGACCGAACCGGTCGTTGATGGCTTTGAAGTGGTCGAGGTCGCACAGCACGATGCATACCTCCTGTCCGCGGCGCCTGGCGTCGTCGAGCGCCTGCGCGGCCAGGTCCAGGAAGTGGGGTCGGCTGGCGATGCCCGTCAGGCTGTCGATGCGCGCCAGTCGCATGAAGTGCAGCTGTGAGCGCTTGATGCGATATCCCCAAAGTGCGAGAAAGCCGCTGCACACGCATAGCAGCACGATGTACAGACGGGCATTCTCGCGCTCGAGCTTGAGCAGATCGTTCTGTTGATTCAGCGCCGCCAGCTCGAGCCGGGTGGCCTCCGCCTGATGACGCACGCGTGCGTAGGCGAGCTCGCGGGCGCTCACGTCATCGAGCCAGCCCTTGTCGGCCGCGGCATACCGCTCGTGATACTCGAGCGCGGCAGCGACGTCGCCGCGTTCGCGCGCGATCCGGTACAGCAACCGGTAGGCGGTGATCGTCGGCTCCGTGAAGTGGTTCTGCACGCCATCGCGCAGCGCGCGCCCGGCGAACTTGTGGGCGGCTTGCACATTGCCGTTCTCCCAGTGCGCTTCGGCGAGCAGTGCATCGAGCTCGGCAAGCAATCGTGCATAACCGGTGCCTCGTGCCGCCGCGTAACTGCGCTCGAGCAGCGCGATGGCCTCCTCCAGCCGGCCTGCGGCGCGCAGCAGGCGTGCTGCGTCGGCCGCGATCAGCCCTGCATAGAGCCGTTCACCGGCCGCATGGCAGGCTGCCATGCCGTCGGCGAGCACCTGGCTGCCGGCCGTGAGCCGGTCGGTCTCGTACAGGGCCTCGATGCGCAGCTGCCGGGCAATGCAACCGAAACGCCCGTCGGGATTCTCGGCGAGCAGCTGGTCGGCGTAGCGCAAGCCGAGCTCGTATTGCGCCATCTGGTTGTACACCACGCCGAGCACGGCCAGGCCCTGCCGGCGTGCCGCCGGTGTGGTGACGTGCGGCAGATCGGCGAGCAGTTGCTCGAGCTCCTCGAAGAGCGGGTCGTAGCGCCGCGAGAGCGACAGCAGGTTGACGACCGCCGCACGCGCACGAAATCTGAGGTCGAAGTCGTCGGTTTGGGCGATCACGGCGCGCAACCCGGCCAGAGCGGTGTCGTAGTGGCCGGTGTAGCCGGCGCGCCAGCCCAAAAGGAACTCGAGGTAATGCCGCTCGGCGGGGGCGAGCTCGGCATGGCGTGCGCGCAGCACATCCAGGAGGTCGGCGAACTCGGCCGGGTGCGAGGTCTTCAGCTCATCCGCGCGCGCCAGCAGCGTCGCGGCGTCCTCGTGCGCGAACGTGGTGGCAACGTGCGCCAGGCACAGCAGCAGCGACCAGAGTATGCCCGGCCAACACGGCCGGACGGACGCAGCGGAGTCGCGCTTCGACGAGCGCCGGGTCACGGTGCAATACCGGGGGATCGAACGACTCATGCGGCGTCTGCGTCAGTGTGGCGTCGTGGGCGAGGATGTGAGCGATGGACGCGGCTTCCTGGCGCGTCCCGTGTGTTCTGTAACGAGTCGTGCCGGCTTCGCACCTCGGCGGGCACAAAGCACGAGTCGCCGCGACCGACGCGACCTTCGGCTCGATCCGGCTCACGGAACGGGACACTGTTGCAGGCGTTCGCCGGATTCTGCAATGCAGCATGCCCGATGTGCCCGAGCTCGCGCAGCGGAGCGTATAGTAGGCGGCAACAACGACAGACGTGGGGGATGGTCACATGATCGAGCTCACGGTGAATGGACGTCCACAGCAAGTGGATGTCGCGGGGGATACGCCGCTCTTGTGGGTACTGCGCGATACGCTCGGGCTCACCGGAACCAAGTACGGGTGCGGCATGGCGCTGTGTGGCGCCTGTACGGTGCATGTGGACGGTGCACCCGTGCGTGCTTGCATCACCGCCGTCGAAACCGTCGCCGGCAAGTCCGTCACGACCATCGAAGGATTGTCCGGCGACCGCAGCCATCCGGTTCAGCGCGCCTGGATCGAGCTCGGCGTTCCGCAATGCGGCTATTGCCAGTCGGGTCAGATCATGTCCGCTGCGGCACTGCTCGCCCGAAATCCCGCCCCGAGCGACGCCGACATCGACGCCGCCATGTCCGGCAATCTCTGCCGATGCGGCACGTACGGGCGCATCCGCAAGGCCATCCATCGCGCCGCGGCGCTGGTCAAGGAGGTCGGCTGACATGTCGAGCGAACTTCCTGTGCAGGGCCGCGCGCTGTCGCGTCGCGCCTTCATGAAAACCGCGAGTGCGGCGTCGGGGGGCCTGGTCATCGCGTTCTGGCTTCCCGGCTGCAGCGGACCCGAGGGCACGGCGGGCGGACC
>QGUO01000691.1 GCA_003242495.1 Pseudomonadota bacterium
ATAAGGCCTTCAAAAATATTGCCGGTCAAAAAATAATGCACGGAATATTTCGTACTAACCAGGAAGGGTAGTAGCCAAATGTACAGACATGAGATAGTAGACAAAAGAGGCGTTCCGCAGGAGATTGACGGACATACCTATTTTAGTTATGTTTCTTCCAATAACGGCGTGATAACGGCAGATGTGTATCATACCGATTCTAAATTCATAGCATCTGAAAGCAACCTGATTGTTGGCAGCAGGCGTAAATTATACAATTCTCATGAAGAAGTTAAGAGCGTGGTGCAAGATGCCATTGAAGACAAAATAAGGCGTGACAGGAAGTATACTGCGAACGACCCTAACGCCTTAATTTTAGCATTCCCTGAGCAGTCGTATTTTTCCAGGAGAATAACCAGGTACACCACGTTACCCACTCTGGAAATCGCTACAAAGGAGGAAGGATACGTTCTCGACTACTTGTATTAACCCCCTAAATCCCTGCCATGCGATACCTGTTATTTATTTTGTTCAATATAGTTTTTCTCGTTTCCTATGGCCAATCTGCCAGAGAAATTTTTAAATCGGCAACGGAGGCCTTTGAAAAAGGAAATTACCAAACAGCCCTGAATCACCTTGATGCCTGCGAAAGAGCTTTGGGCAAAACCAACCCACGCATAGAATCGCTCCGCGCCAATTGCTACAGCAATCTGCGCGATTGGAAAAACGCCTACGTGGCAGTGAACGCTTATTTCCGTATAGCGCCTCCTTCCAATTACGGCACTACACCGCATAAAGACCTGGAGAAACTCAAAAGTTATGTAGAAACAAGATTAGTGTTTGCAGATGAGCTTTTCAAACAAGAGCGGAACCGGAAAAGAATGCAAGAGGCGGAGCGTTTCGAATCGCAACAGGAACGCCTGGAAACCACGCGCACCAATACACTCAAAAGAGAAAGCGAATCCAAACTATACGCATTGTATAAAAACAGCACCGACCCGGAACACCTGGAGGAATACTTGAAGATGTTCCCCAATTCTTCTCACAAGAAGGAAATGGAATTCAAAAAATACGTGCCGCCGGCGACCAGGACATGAAGGCCAAACGCTGGACGCCTGCGGTAAGAAACTATACCAAAGCGCTGGAAATAACCAATGATGCCACTGTAAGGACCAAACTGCGCAACGCACGTGATGAACAGGCTTTCGCCACCACCACACAAAAAAATACAATAGATAGTTATGAAAAATACCTGTCGGATTTTCCTTCAGGCCTGCACAAAAAAGAGGCAGACCGCGTATTGCAGCTAAGCTACCTGGCGGTGGCCCGCACCTATGTGAAGGAAAATAATTACGACAAGGCAGTATTTTATTATCAAACTTACCAGGAACGTTACCCCTTTGGACCAGAAATAGCAACCGTGAACAAAGAATTGTGCGATTTCTATGTAGCAGAAGCCCAGAAAGCAGAAAAAATAAAAAAAGCTTCGAGCGCGAGGCGTGCATTGGAATTGTATGCCAGAGCGGAGGAATGTGGCAACCGCACCAGTCAATCGCATCTCAAATCGGTCAGGCGCAAAGCAACCCGGTGGTCAAGGACCGATCTTGTTTTTGTGGGCTGGCATGCCGATGGAGATAACCCC
>QGUO01000002.1 GCA_003242495.1 Pseudomonadota bacterium
AGCCACACCACTGCCACGGTACAACGCAGCGGCGCACTCGGGCCGGCCGCAGCGACCGCCAGCGCCGGCGCCTGCCGATCGGTCTTCCAGAACACGATGCTGCCCGCCCGCGCCAGGCCGACGAGGATGATCAGCGTCCCGGCGAGCAAAATGCCCCACACGGGCGGCGCGAGCTGCTGCGCCAGCGCGGCGTTCAGAATGAGAATCTTGCCGATGAAGCCGCTCGAAGGCGGCAATCCCACGACGATCACGGCGGTGACGAAAAACAGCGAGCCGAGCAGTGCCGGCTGATGGACGGCCTCACCGCTGTGGAGGCGATCGCCACTGCCCAGCCGCTGGCGGCGCACCAGGTCGGCGATCAGGAACAGCGCCGCCGTGGCGAGCGTGGAATGCGCGATGTAGTAGACACCGGCGGTAAAGCCATCCTCGCTGAACAACCCCACGGCCGAGAGCAACATGCCGACGGACGCGATGACCAGCCAGGACACCATCGCCCGCAGGGTCGCCGCGGCGAACATGCCCGCGACGGCGAACACGAAGGTGGCGAGCGCGAGCGGCAGCACCCATGGCTCGGCCACGTTCGCGAGCAGCCCGGCGTCCGCACCGAATACCAGCGTATAAAGCCGCATGATCACGTACGCGCCGACCTTGGTCATGATGGCGAACAGCGCCGCGACACTGGCTGCTGCAGAACTGTAGGATTGCGGCAACCAGAACGAGAGCGGCAGCAAGGCGGCCTTCAACCCGAGCACCACCAGCAGCAGCAGCGCGCCGGCGCGCGCCACGCCCGCCGACTCCGGACCGAGCTGCGGCACGACCCGGGCGAGATCGGCCATGTTGAGCGTGCCGGTGCTGCCATAGAGCGCGGCGACGGCAAACAGGAACAGGGTCGACCCGACCAGGTTGATCGACACCAGGTGCAGGGCGGCCCGTGAGCGGGCCACGCCCTGGCCGTGCAGCAGCAGCGCATACGAGGCGATGAGCAGGATCTCGAAGAACACGAAGAGGTTGAATACGTCGCCCGTCAGGAAGGCGCCGTTCAAGCCGGCGAGCTGGAACTGAAAGAGCGCATGGAAGTAACGACCTTCGTCGTCCTCGCCCGCGGTCGCGTACAGCAGGCTGGGCAGCGCGACCACGGCGGTGAGCAGCACCATGACGGCCGCGAGCCGGTCGACCACGAACGTAATGCCGAACGGCGGCGGCCAGGCGCCGAACGCGTACACCGTCAATGTGCCATCCTGCGCACCGACGAGCAGCCCAAGCGCAATCGGCACCAGCGCCGCCGTGGCGACGCACGCCAGGCGTCGCTTGAGCTCGAGGCTCGCCGGCAACAGCAGGAGGGCGCCGGCGATCAGCGGCAGGATCACCGGAACCACGGGCCAGTGGTTCATCGGCGTCCTCCGTCGACGTGATCGGTGCCGGTGTCGGCCGCTGCGCGCAGCGCCAGCACCACCAGCAGTGCCGTCATGCCGAAGCCGATCACGATGGCCGTCAGCACGAGCGCCTGCGACAACGGATCGGGATAGCGCTCCAGCTCGTAGTTCGTGAGCGGCGCGCTCGCCAGCGTGAGCCGCCCGCTCACGAACAGGAACAGGTTCGTGGCATACGACAGCAGCGTGATCCCCAGCACCACGGGGAAGGTGCGCGCCCTGAGCATCAAGTAGACGCCTGCGCCGGTGAGCACACCGATCGTCAGGCTGACCAGTACCTCCATCAGGAAGCTCCTTGCGAAGTGATCGCCGGCGCCGACGCGTCGTTCGGGGCGCACGCCGCCTGGCTGGCGAGCGTCCGGACTGGCGGTGCCGTATGCAGCCTCCCGAGCGTCGACAGGATGTTGAGCACGGCACCCACCACGACCAGGAACACGCCCAGGTCGAACATGATGGCGCTCGCCAGCTCGAAACTGCCGACCACGGGCCAGGTGAGATGCCCGAACGCGGACGTGAGGAACGGAGCGTCGAAGAACCAGCTCGCCACGCCGGTGAGGGCTGCCACGATCACGCCCGCCGCAACCAGCGCCATGTAATTCATCGGCAACAAGGCACGCGCCCGCCGGGCGCCGAACGCAATGTACTGCAGGATCAGGGCCGCGCCTGCCACCAGCCCGGCAATGAATCCGCCGCCCGGCGCGTTGTGCCCGCGCAGGAACAGGTACACCGTGATCAGGAACGCGAGCGGCAGCAGCGGTCCGGCGATGGTTCGCAGCATCAGCGGGTGCACGTCGGCGGCCCAGGGGCCACCCTGCCAGTCGACGTCGCGCGCATACAGCCGCAGCCCCTGCAACATCGCGACGATGGTCACGGCCGCGATGCCGAGCACGGAAATTTCGCCGAGCGTATCCAGGCCGCGGAAGTCGACCAGGATCACGTTGACCACGTTGTAGCCGCCGCCCTGCGGCCGGGCCTGATCGATGAAGTAGCCCGAGATGGTCGAGAACGGCCGCGTCAGCACCGCCCAACTCAGCGCCGCGGCACTGCCTCCCGCGATCACGGCCACGGCCACGTCGCGCAGCTTGCGCGGCATGCTCGATTCGCGCGGGGTCTCTTGCGGCAGATAGAACAGCGCCAGCAGCAGCAGGATGATGGTGACGATCTCGACGAGCAGCTGGGTGAGCGCCAGGTCGGGTGCGGAGAAGCGCACGAAGGCAAGCGACACCACCAGCCCCACCACGCCGATGGCGATCACCGCCCGCAGCCGCTGTCGGTGGACGATCACCGTGAGCAGCGCCGCAACCAGCAAAATGGCGGTGGCCACGATGGCGAGCGGATCGATCGGGGTGAGCGGCGCACTGCCGGTAAGCGTTACGCTGCGCAGCCCGCGGTAGAGGGCCGCCACCGCCGTGAGGAACACCAGCAGCAGGTAGCGCTGCAAAGAATCGTTCTCGATCCGCGGCACGATGCTACGCGTGGCCGCCAGCAGCCCCGCCACCGCGCCTTCCGTGAAACGCTTGCCGCCGAACCGGCTGGGCGTGTAACCGTGCATCTGGAACAAGGTGCGACGTGCCGCGTACACCAGTGTGCCGCCGAGCAGCGCGACCAGACTCATGATGAAGGGCAGATTGAAGCCATGCCAGAGCTTGATCTCGTAGGCAGGCAAGGGATGCTGCAGCACGCCGGCGGCCGCGATATCGAGCAACGGACGAACGGTGGATTGCGGCGCCAGCCCCACGAGCAGACATAAGCCGACGAGCACGGCGACCGGCATCCGCATCCAGCGCGGCGGCTCGTGGGGCGTCCGGTCGAGGCCGGTGGGCGGCGGGCCGAAAAACACGTCATGCACGAAACGCGCCGAGTACGCCACGGAGAAAATGCCGGCCAGCGTCGCGACCAGCGGCGGCACCCAGTACCAATGGCCGAGCCAGCCGATGTGCAGGGTCTCGGCGAAGAACATTTCCTTGCTGAGAAAGCCGTTGAGCAGCGGTACGCCGGCCATGGCGCCGGCGGCTACCGCCGCGAGCGCGGCGGTCTGCGGCATGTAGCGCGCCAGGCCCGACAGGCGCCGCATGTCGCGCGTGCCGGTCTCATGGTCGATGATGCCCGCGGACATGAACAGCGATGCCTTGAACACCGCGTGGTTGATGATGTGGAACGTCGCGGCGATGGCGCCGTTCACCGTACCCAGGCCGAACAGCACTGCGATCAGGCCGAGATGACTCACCGTCGAGTACGCGAGCAGTCCCTTCAGATCGTGGCGGTACATCGCGATATAGGCCGCAATGAGCAGCGTAGCGAAGCCCACGCCGCTCACCGCGAAGAACCATGTCTCGGTGCCTGCCAGCGTCGGGAACAAGCGGCCCATCAGGAAGACGCCCGCCTTGACCATGGTGGCGGAGTGCAGGTAAGCGCTCACCGGAGTCGGCGCGGCCATGGCATGCGGCAGCCAGAAGTGCACCGGGAACTGCGCCGACTTGGTGAAGGCGCCCGTCAGGATCAACGCGAGAATGACCGGATACCAGGCATGTGACTTGACCAGCGGACCGGCCTCGAGCACCGCGGACAACTCATAGCTGCCGACCACGTGACCGAGCACCAGCACGCCGCCGAGCAGCGCCAGGCCGCCCCCGCTGGTGATGAGCAACGCCAACCGTGCCCCCTGGCGCGCATCGGCCTGGTGCCGCCAGAAGCCGATCAGCAGGAATGAGGAGAGACTGGTGAGCTCCCAGAACACCACCAGGAGCAACAGGTTCTCGGACAGCACCACGCCGAGCATGGCGCCCATGAACAGCAGCAGAAAACCGTAGAAACGCTCCTTGGGCTCCTCCGGATTCAAGTAGTAGTGGGCATAGATGATGACCAGCAGGCCGATACCGAGGATCAGGAACGCGAACAGCAACGCGAACCCGTCGAGCCGAAACGACAGCGTGAGCCCGAGCGCCGGCATCCATGGCCAGGACTGCACCAGCTGCGCCCCGCCGAACACCTCCGGCGCCTGACTGAGCGGAATCGACAGGGCCACGGCCGTGACCGCTGCCGCCGTGCGCGCCGGATCGAATCCGGCGAAGCGCGACAGCAACGCAGGGAGCAGCGCGCCGAGCAGGGGAATGAAAACGATGAGGGGGAGCAGCATCAGTGCGGTTCCGTTCGCGACATTCTAGCCGGTTCGTTCTTCACGCGCCGTATCGGTGCGCAGATCCGGAGGCATCTCACCGAACGACAGCCGGTCGGGTGCGCTGGTGCCGCCGGTGATGATGAAGCGCATGGCCTCCTCGAGCGTCCAGTCGGTGGGGGTCAGCCGCTCCACGGGCACGATCTCCATGTAACCCGACGTCGGATTCGGCGTGGTCGGCACATACACCATGGCCAGGTCCTTGCCGGTCTGCGTGTCCACGACGATGCGCGTGACCAGGCCGACCGCCTTCATCTCCCGCGAGGGAAAATCGATGAGCACCACCCGCTGCACGCCGCCGGGCTTGAACTGAAAGGCCGCGACGAGCTTTTTCACCGAGCCGTAAATCGCCTGCACCAGCGGGATCCGGTCCACCAGGCGCTCGAACTGGCGCAGCACCTGGTTGCCGATCACGTGAGTGGCTGCCCAGCCCAGCAGGTACAACGCGATGAGCACGATGGCGAGCGCCAGCACCGTCTCGAACCAGGGATGCAGCAGCACGCGCGCGAGACCCGGCAGCACGGCGTCCACCACGTGCGCCACCCCCTGCACCCAGGGGCGCCCGAAGCCGGCCAGCAGGCCGAGCAGGAAATCGAGCGCTATCCAGGTCACCCACAACGGCGTGAGCGTGAGCACGCCTGTGATGAGATTGCGTTGCAGGTGAGGGAACAAGAAGCGTGGCTGCCGTTCGTCTTTCATCTGCCGTCCTCCAGCCGTGATCGGCGTATCCTCGTCCGTGGGAATCCGCCTGCGCGCGGGGCGCCGCAGGAACGCGACACGCGACCGGGCGTTGCGGGTGCCCGTCGAAGGGAGGGGAGCTTACCGTATGATCGCGCCGGCGATGGCTGTCAGGCGGTGACGGTATTGCGGGCCGGGGGCCGGCCAGGATCCGACCGGGGCGAGCCGCGCGCGCACGCCGGCGGCATGGAACGCCACACCACCCCAATCCCGGCGAGCGGATCCCGGCGAGCGGATGCCGGCGTGCTGGCGGAGCGGTACGCGACCGCCGCCCGCGCGCGGCCGATCTGCGCCGCCGAGCCCCATCGCCCGGCGGCGGGCACCCTGCCGGTCCGGCAGAACGGCGCCGGCGCTCCGGCCGCGGGTCAGCGGACCGCGTCAGCGGACCGCCGACGCGGCCACGCCGCGCGGGAGCAGGGGCACGACGTTGTCGATCGGATCGGCCTCGGCCTGATCGCGGGCGACAGAAGGCGTCGCTGCCGCGTGTTGCAGCGTAAAGGCGGACACGGCTTCCACGACCTGCTGCGATTGATGCAGCACATCCTGGGCCGCCGCGGTCACCCGCGCGGCGAGCGCCGCGTCTTCCTGGGTGACCTCGTCCATTTGCGTGACGGCCTGGGTGATCTGCTGAATGCCCGCCGTCTGCTCGCGGCTCGCCACCTCGACCTGGCTCGCGATCTCACGCACCTTGCCGACCGACTCGGTGACGCGCTGCATGGCGCCTTCTGCCTCCTCGGCAAGG
Source organism: Pseudomonadota bacterium (assembly GCA_003242495.1). Taxonomy (GTDB): domain Bacteria; phylum Pseudomonadota; class Gammaproteobacteria; order Steroidobacterales; family Steroidobacteraceae; genus Steroidobacter. The sequence continues at coordinate 6,086 of QGUO01000002.1, forward strand.
GCGGCGCCGCCGTGGATGATCTCCGAGGAGGTCTCGATCAGCTTGCGGATTTCCTGCGAGGCGGCGGCCGAGCGCTGTGCGAGGCTGCGCACTTCCTGGGCCACCACTGCGAAACCCTTGCCCTGCTCGCCCGCGCGTGCCGCCTCCACGGCCGCATTGAGCGCAAGCAGGTTCGTCTGGAAGGCGATATCGTCGATGATGCCGATGATCTCGCCGATCGCCTTGGACGAGTCGGCGATGCGGTTCATGGCGCCCACGAGCTCGGCCACCACCTCGCCGCCGCGCGTGGTGACGCCCGCGGTGCGCTCGGCGTGCTGTCCTCCGTCGCGGGCGCTGGCCAGATTGCGGTCCACCGTCGAGGTGAGCTCCTCGAGCGAGGCGGCGGTCTGCTCGAGACTGGCCGCCCGCGCGCTGGCCCGGTCGGCCAGCTGTGCGTTGGCCTCGGCGATCTCACGCACATTGTCCATCATCCGTTCGGCCGCGACGCGCGTGTCCTTGAGCACGCCGGTGAGCTTGGCCGTCGCCTGGTTCAAGGCTTGGGCGAGCTCGGTCACCTGCGGGTCGCCGGTTTCCGCGAAGCGCGCCTGGAGATCGCCGCGCATGAGCTTCAGTGCCGCACTGCCGAGTTCCTGCAAAGGCGCGACCACGCGCGTATTGACATAAATCGCGTTCGCGAGCGCCGCGCCGACCCCGACGACCGCACTCCACAACAGGAACGTGCGCAGACCGCCGGGGGGGATGGCATCCGAGAACGCAATGCTCAGCCCCATGGCCGCGAACACCAGGGCGATGCCACCCAGCACCAGCAGCGTCCCGGTGCCGAGCGACACTTGCGCGAGGCGGCCGAAGCCCCCGGAGAGACTGCGGTCGACGATGCGCCCGCGCACCAGCGTGTAGCGCCGCAGCCCGTTGCGGCGGATATCCGCATAGGCGGCGGTGGCCAGCCGGATCTCCTCGGGGGAGGGCTTCACCCGCACCGACATGTAGCCGGCAATCCGCCCGTTCTCGACGATGGGCGTGACATTGGCGCGCACCCAGTAGAAGCCGCCGTCCTTGCGACGGTTCTTGACGATGCCGCACCAGGCCTGGCCGGCCTGGATGGTCTTCCACATGTTGGCGAACGCCTCGCGCGGCATGTCCGGATGACGCACGATGTTCTGCGGCCGCCCGATGCATTCCTCGCGCGTGTAGCCGCTGCTGCGCATGAACGCCGGATTGGCGTAGGTGATCACGCTCTGCGGATCGGTGTGGGTGATGATGACTTCGTCGTCCGGCAGAACGTATTCCTGGTCGGTGACGTGGACGGCTGGCTTCATGCTCGACCTGAGTTTGGCGGCTCACAAAGAGCGTTGGCATCGCGACGTCCGAGGACGCCGCCAGGGGCTATTCGACCACCGAGCGGCGCGCGCCGGTCGTGATGGTGATCACGTCACTGGCGCGCGCCGCGACTTATCAGCTTTTCCCTGGCATCTGGAACGGGAGATCCTCGTAAGGCGCCCAGGTGCCATGGACCTGGTCGCTGATGCGGAACGGGAGTATGACCCGCGCCACTTCTTCCATGCGCTGCGCATCCAGGATGACCAGCTCCGAGCGCTTCTCCGGGAAGTTGGTGGCAACGCCGATCAAGTAACCGTCGCCTTCCGGGGCGTCCTTGCTGCGCGGCACGAAGCAGCACTCCTGCAGGGCGCAGGTCTTGCCCACGTAGTACGTGCGCAGCTCGCGCGTCTGCATGTCGAAGCGGCCGTAGCAGTTCGCCGCCGGGAAGGCGGACTTGTAAGGGGTCCCCGGCTCGAAGGGACGCGACGCGTCGGTGTAACCCATGTAAGCGTAGCGGTATGGCCGGGCAATGAAGCGGTCGTCGATCCGGCCGAGCGCACCGGGCGCCTGGGGAAACAGGTTTTCCTCATGCCAGGTATCGGCATTGGGACCGAGATCGAAGGTCCAGCGGCGGATCGTGCTCATTGCCTTCTGCGGATCGAACGGCGCGCCGTCCTTGTTCGGGAAGAACGGGAACGGGTTGCCGTCGGATACCGGCGCATCCAGCACCAGCCGGTTACCCTCGGTCACGGCGTTGAGGGTGTGCACCGCGGCGCCCTTCGAGCCGCGATACCAGCGCACGTCCTTGGCGTCGCCATCGCGCGGCAGCACGGCGGTGTAGAACGGCAGCGTATCGTCCCACGCCCAGTGGATGTTGCCGGCCTCGAGCCATTCCTTGCTCGTGACCAGCGGGTAGACCGGGATCACGATGTGCTCGCGGGAAATCGCGAAATCGTGCAGCTCGCTCACGTACGGCATCTTCAGGCGCACTTCGCGCTTGACTTCGCCGTGCTTGTCGATGGTGTAGATGAACACGTCGTTGGAGGCTTCGCCGGTCGCCTCGTAGCCGAAGCACACCAGCTCGCCGGTCACCGGGTCGACCTTCGGATGCGCGGTGAACGTCAGGCTCGAGTACTTGCCGTGAAAATCCCACTCTCCGCGGGTTTCGAGCGTGTGGGGGTCGATCTCCCAGGGGCGTGCGTCCTCCTTGAGCGCGAACAACCGGCCAGCGTGCACCAGCGGCGTGGTGTTCGACACGGTGCTGTTCAGACCGCGCACGCTCGGATCGTCTGCGGCCCGATTGCGGTAGATGCCGAACAGCTGCCGGCCGGCCGCGAGATTCGCCTCGAAGCGGGGCGTGCGCACGAAGCGTCCCTTGTAATCCACGCGCCCGTTCGCGAAGCGGAACATGGAGATGTAACCGTCGGCGCTGAAGGCCGAATCGTGGTCGAACTTCGGCGGGTACAGCCAGTCGCCCCCGACGCGATAGAACGTGCCATGAATGTCCTCGGGAATCTTCCCCTCGACCTCGCAATCGAGCACGTCGCCCTCAAAGCGCAGCGTCGTGAAGAAATTGCTTGCGAAGTCGCGGTCGCCGAAGCGTTGCACCATCGATCGTCTCCCCTCGTCGTTAAACGGATGGCGGCATTATTGGAGCAATCTTGCGTAGCCGAAACACCGGTTTCGGGTTCTCCTTAACCCTACGCGGCTCGCCGCAGCCGGCACGGGCACGCCAGTAAGGATTTGAAAAGCATGGGATGCCGGCACGTGCAGCGGCGCGCCGTCGTCAGCCGGCGGCGCGCGCTGGCAAATCTTTGCCTTGGCTGCCGGTTCTTGCCGGAATGGCGAGCGCCCGTGCGGCGGGGTCGCGGACGGGACCAGGCCGCGTAGCCGGATCAGCCACGCAGGCGCCGCTCATGGCGTTGCTCGTTGCGGAACGCGCCGCATAGCTCGGCCAGCCAACCGGTCAACGCCTCGATGACATCGTCGGCTGCGATCACGCCACTCAGATTGCCCTGCGCATCGACGACCGGGACGCGCCGAATGCCCGCCATGCGCATGCCGCGGATGAGCTCGTCGAAATCGTCGCTTTCGGAAGCCACCACGGGATCGTCGGTCATGGCGTCGCCCACCGTCACCGAGCGAGGATCGACCCCCGCGGCATCGATCGCCACGACGATGTCACGATCGGTGATCACCCCCACGGGGACGCATTGACTGCCGCGGGGCTCGGCCACCACCAGAAATCCGACATGCCGGTCGCGCATGACGCGCGCCGCTTCCTGGAGGTCGGCGCCAGGCTCGATCCAGATGACTTGGCGCTTGCAATATTCACCGACTTTCATGACTGACCTCCCGGTGACGCGCTGATCTGCAGGCGCTCACCCGCGCGTGAATGCCGGGCAAACACCCGGCGTGCCACCATTGTTTCCCGGATGGCACAGCGACACACCTGCGGGAAACTGCTTAGCGCCGCCGAGGCGCAAGGTATGTTCCGAAGCGGCACGGCTCGCAGCGCCCCTGAGGCGGATACGGATGACACAGGCCGTCGGGCTCCCCGAAGATGCCCTGCGAGCGCTCGGACTCGGGCGCGGGAAACGGGGCGGCGGGCGATCCGATGGCCTCCGGACGAGACAAGGTGACCTCCCCTCCGGCATCCGCCCGGGATGCCGGTATGCGGCTCGTGGCCATCGCCCGGGCCATGCTCGAGGATCTGCGCACCAGCGATCCCGGGCAGCGCCCCGTCGTCCCGGCCAGCCGGCTCGACGAGGATCTCGGGCTCGACAGCCTCTCGCGCATGGAGTTCTTCGCCCGCGTCGAGCGCGAGTTCGGCGTGCGGCTGCCGGACCGAGTGCAGCACGACGCCGCGACCCTGGGCGACGTGCTCGAGGCGCTGGGTTCCGCCACGCCCGGGATCATCGAGCGCGCACCGATCCGCGCCGCCGCGCCGCCCGCGGACACAGCGACCGGCACGCCGGCGATACCGCCGCCGTCCGTCGACACGCTCGATCGGCTGCTGGCCTGGCACGTCGAACGGCATCCGCACCGGACGCACGTGACACTGCTGGACGATGGGCAGGAGCAGGCCATCACCTATGCACGATTGCTCGAGGAGTCGCGCGCGGTCGCCGGGGGCCTGCAACGGCTCGGCATCCAGGCCGGAGAGGCCGTGGCGCTCATGCTGCCGACCTCCGCGGATTACTTCTACGCGTTCTTCGGTGCGCTGCTGGCCGGCGCCTTCCCCGTCCCGCTCTATCCGCCGGCGCGAGCCAGCCAGATCGAAGAGCACGTGCGCCGCCATGCCGGCATCCTGCGCAACTGCGCAGCCGGCGTGCTCGTCACGGCACCCGAGATGCGCCGCACGGCCCATGTCTTGCGCATCCATGCACCCGCCCTGCGACGTATCGCCACCAGCCAGGGGTTGCGCGCACAGCGCGTGACGCCGGTGCAGGTGACCACGCGGGCGGATTCGATTGCCATGCTGCAATACACGTCCGGCAGCACCGGACAGCCCAAGGGCGTGGTGCTCACACATGCCAACATCCTGACGAACATCGATGCGCTGGGCGCTGCGTTGCGCGTGCGTGAGAATGACCGGTTCGTGAGTTGGCTGCCGCTCTATCACGACATGGGCTTGATCGGCGCATGGCTCGGCTCGCTCTACTTCGGCCTGCCGCTGTACCTGATGTCGCCGCTCGCATTCCTGAGCCGCCCGGTGCGCTGGCTCGAGGCCATTCATCGCCACGGCGGGACGCTGACGGCCGCGCCCAACTTCGCCTACGAACTCTGTCTCAAGCGCATCGAGGACGTGGAGCTGCAGGGCCTCGACCTGCGCACGTGGCGCGCGGCCTTGAACGGCGCCGAAGCGGTCATGCCGGAGACGCTGGAGCGCTTCCAGGAGCGGTTCGAGCCCTACGGGCTGGCGCGCAGCGCGCTCATGCCCGTCTATGGGCTGGCGGAATGCTCCGTGGGATTGAGCATACCGCCCCTGGATCGCGCGCCGCGCATCGACACGATCGATCGCGAGCGGTTCGTGAAGACCGGCGCAGCCATACCGGCCGACGGCGCCTCGGAGCGCGTTCTGCGCTTCGTGTCCTGCGGTGTGCCGATACCCGGTCACAAGGTGCGCATCGTCGATGAAGCCAACCGCGAGCTGCCCGAGCGGCGCGAGGGACGCCTCGAGTTTCAGGGACCGTCGGCAACGAGCGGCTACTTCCGCAATCCGCAAGCCACGGCCGCGCTGCTGCGCGGCGAGTGGCTCGACAGCGGCGATCGGGCCTACCAGGCGGGTGGCGAGATTTTCGTGACCGGACGCACCAAGGACATCGTCATCCGCGCCGGGCGCCATGTATATCCCGAAGAGATCGAAGCCGCGGTCGGCAAGCTGGCCGGCATTCGCAAAGGCTGCGTCGCGGTGTTCGGCGCGCCCGACCGCGCGAGCGGCACCGAACGCCTGGTCGTCATGGCCGAGACCCGCACCGCCACGCACGGGAACGAACGTACGCTGCGCGACGCCGTCGTCCGCCAGACCGCAGGCGTGATCGGCGAGCCGCCGGACGACGTGGCGCTCGTCCCGCCGCACACCGTGCTCAAGACATCGAGTGGCAAGATCCGCCGCGCGGCGTGTCGCGAACTGTACGAGTCCGGGGCGCATCGCCGTCGCGACACATCGTCGGCCTGGCGGCAGGCCTTGCGACTGGCGCGCCTGGGCGTCATGCCGGCTTCGCGGCGGGCGCTGCGACGCACCACCGAGCTGGCCTATGCCGCGTACTTCTGGATCGCATTCGCGGTGCTGGCCCTCGCGAGCTCGCCGCTGATCCTGTTGCCGCTATCCAGGTCCTGGAAGTGGCGCATCGTCAGAACCGCCGCGCGCACCTTCGTCGGCATCGCCGGCATCGCATTCACGGTGACACGTGAGTCATGCATCGATGAGCGTGCCCCACCCATCGTGGTCGCCAATCACGCGAGCTATCTCGACGCGGTATTCGTGGTGGCTGCGCTGCCGTGGCCGGCGCGGTTCGTCGCCAAGCAGGAGCTGGCACGCGTGCCCGTCCTGGGCACCCTGTTGCGACGGCTGGACACGGAATTCGTGGAGCGATTCGAGCGGCGCGCCAGCCTCGCGGGCGCGCAACGGCTGGCTCAGGCGGCACGCGCGGGACACACACTGATCTTCTTTCCCGAGGGCACGTTCACCCGTGCACCGGGACTCATGCCGTTTCACCTGGGTGCGTTCGCCGCTGCCGTGCAGGCCGAGGCGCCGGTGGTACCGCTTGCTCTATGCGGTACGCGTTCGCTGTTGCGCGACGAGCAATGGCTGCCGCGTCGCACGGCCGTCGCGGTGCACATCGGCGCCCCCATCGCGCCAGGTGCAGTGACGCGCGGCGACGACGAGTTTCGTGCAGTCGTCGGGTTGCGCGATGCCGCGCGCGAGTGGATCCGCGAGCGGTGCGGCGAGCCGGATCTCGCCAACGCCATGCCACGAGACGCCCAGTCCCAATCCCGCGCCGACCTCGGTCCGCATCGCTGAGGCGTTCGTAACAATCGGCCTGCGCCACCCCGGTGCGCCGGGCGCTGCCCTTCCGGGCACCGGACACCACGCAAGCGATGCCGCGCGCCTGACGTCATGGGCACCCCTGATAATGCGTAGTTCATCAATGTGTTCCCGTATTGAGTAGCGCAGCGCGCAATGTTCAAGTTCCAGAGTCCGACGACGCCAATCGAAGCGGGGCTTCCCTATGCGATGGTCACATGCGTCCCGGCGTGCGCTTGCGATGGCGAGTGCCCTGCCGCTGCTTCTTCCTGTCGTCGGCCACACCGCCGGTTTTGCGCTGCTCGAACAGAGCGCAAGCCGCCTCGGGAATGCCTTCTCGGGGACTGCAGCGACGGCCGAGGACGCCACCGCGATGTTCTTCAATCCGGCGGCACTGACCAGGCTCGACACCCCCCAGGTCGTGGCGGTGGCGAGTGGAATTTATGTTTCGTCGGAGTTTCGTGATTCGGCCTCGACGCCCGCGCTCGGACAGCCGCTCGGCGGCGATGGCGGCAACGCGGGCGGCTGGAACTTCCTGCCGAGCGCGTACGTCAGCACACCGCTCGGCGAACGCCTCGCGCTGGGGTTCGGCGTGAACGTGCCGTTCGGCCTCGAGCTCGACTACGATGACGACTGGATCGGCCGCTTTCAGGCGCTGCGCTCGAGCATCGAGACCGTGAACCTCAATCCGGCGCTCGCCTGGCGGATCGGCGAGCGCCTGTCGATCGGCGTCGGCGTGAACCATCAGTACATCGATGCGGAGCTGAGCAATGCCGTGAATTACACGGCAGCCATCGCCCAGGGCCTGCAGCAGCTCGCTGCCGCCGGACAGATACCCGCCGCCGCGGTGCCGGGGCTGGTCGCGGCGAACGGCGCCCTGCAAGGGCGCGTGGTGGTATCCGGCGATGATTGGGCCTGGGGTTACAACCTGGGCGTACTGTTCGAGCTCTCGGATGCAACGACCATCGGCCTGTCCTATCGCTCCACGCTGAAGTACACCGTGACGGGCACGGCCGCGTTCACTCGGCCCCAGGTCGCGGAGCCCATCGGCGCGGGCATCGTCGCACTCGCCTCGGCGCCCGGCGGGCCGCTCGCCGACGGTCCGGTGCAGGTCGACCTGGAACTGCCCGACATGGCGATCTTGTCGCTGCGACAGGCGCTCGGCGCGCGCGTCGAGCTGCTCGCGGACATCGCCTGGACCGGCTGGAGCTCGATCCAGGAGCTGGACATCGTCCGCAGCGACACGGGCGAAACCCTGTCGCTGACTCCGGAGCACTGGGACGATACCTGGCGTTTTGCGCTCGGTCTGAGCTACGAGCTGCGGCCCGACCTGCGGCTGCGTGGCGGCGTGGCATACGATGAAGCGCCGGTGCCGGGCGCCACACGCACACCGCGCCTGCCGGACGCCGATCGACGCTGGCTGGCCATCGGCGCGCAATGGAGAGCCACCGACGCGCTGACCCTCGACTTCGGTTATGCGCACCTCTTCCAGCGCAACGTCCGGCTCGAGCAGGACGCCGGCAATGCGGCCGTCAACGCGATGCTCGACGGCACGCAGCGCTCGAGCGTCGATATCGTAGCGCTGCAAGCCGCCGTGCGCTTCTGACGGCACGCGCGATCGGTATCCGCTCGCGCTCGCCCGGATGCCGCGACGGATATTTCAGACCCGACGAACGTTGGGTACTCGAGGGCATGTGCATGAAACCGTCCGCCACCAAAGCCTCGCTGGTCAGCGACCTGCGCGAAGTGGCCAGCCGCGTCGAGGAGCTGTTGCGGGCATCCGCCGATGGCAGCAGCGAAAATATCGTTCGAACGCGGGCGCTCGCCGAGCAATCGCTTGCGCAGGCGCGTCGCCGTCTCGAAGCCGCGCAGCGACGCCGGGCGGGACACGCCCGCACCGTGATCCGCAGCACCGACCGCTACGTGCGCGATCACCCCTGGATGCTGATGGCCACGGTCGCTGGCCTGAGTTTCCTGTTCGGCTTGCTGATCCGTCGCCGCTGACGCCGTTCACGAGCCAGGGAGCAGTCGCAATGCGCCCCTGCGCACTCGACTGCCCCCCGACGAGCTCGTGCGGTCACTGCACCTGGACCTCGATCGCCTTCGACTTCTTCTCGTTGGTCTTGGGAATGTGCACGCGCAGCACCCCCTCCTTGCACTCGGCCCGGATGCCCTGGGGATCCACATCCTCCGGCAGGGCGAAACTGCGTGAAAACGTGCCGTAGAAGCGCTCGACGCGAATGTCGTGCTCGCCCTGCTGCTCCTTCTCCTGCTTGCGTTCACCGCTGATGGTGATGATGTTCTCGTCCACCGTGACCCGCACGTCCTCCTTCTTGACCTCGGGCAGCTCGGCCTTGATCAGATACTCCTTGTCGGTCTCGCTGATGTCGGCGGTCGGCGTCCAGTCGCCGACATCGCCGCTGATGAGACGCGGCACGCGCCCGAAAGCGCGCGGGAAGGAGCGGAACATTTCTTCCATCTCACGGAAAGGTTCCCAACGAGTGAGATTCATATGAGCCTCCTTACGGTTCGGTTTGCGGGAGGCGGGCCTTTCGGCCCGCGTAAACAAGGATTTCGCAACGGCGTAGCAGCCAACATGCGGAAATCCTCGTAGGGGCCCTCGTACAGCGCGATGACGCCATCCAGGCGCAGCAACCGCGAATCGCTTGCTGCGCAAGACGCCGCAGCGGCGGCCCATGATGCTTCGGCTTTCGCGTACTGTACGGTGACCCTTCGTCCTTTCACACTGCGCGCCCTTGAGTCAGGATGCGCTCCCGACACTTTCCAGAATTTGCGCACGTGCCCTGTCCGGTTGGGGAACCGACATGCCAGCTACTCGTCCTGCCTACGATGATGCCTCCGGCGCTCAGGTGCTCGCGCTCTCCCGCGAAAACGAATCGCGCGCCGTCGCCACCGAAGCCTTTCTGCACCTCATCGCCGACCACGCCGCCGATCTCATCACGATCCAACGAGCGAATGGGCGCTACCTGTTCGTCTCGGAGAACTCGCTGCGCCTGTTCGGCTGGCGCACCGAGCAGCTGCTCGATCACTCGATGCGCGAGCTGGTGCACCCGGATTACTGGGGGCGCCTCGATGCCTGCGCGGCGCTCCATGCCTGCGGGCGGCCGACCCGGGCCATTTACAAGATGCTGCATGCCTGCGGCCGTTACCGCTGGGTCGAGAACCGCTCGCGCGCGACTGCCGACGGGCGTTACGTCGTCAGCGTGGTACGCGACGTTCACAGCCGTGCGAAGCTGTTGCTGCGGCTGCGCCGCGAAGCCTATTCGGACGCGCTCACCGGGTTGCACAATCGCCGTTCGCTCGCCGCCCTGCTCGCCACGGAGCTGCAACGCAGTCACCGCAAGCGCTGCACCTTGGCCGTGGCGTTCATCGACTGCGACCGGTTCAAGGACGTGAACGATTCGTTCGGCCATCGCGCCGGCGACGAGATGCTGCGCAACGTCGGCCGCTGCATCGTGCAGGCCAAGCGCACCTACGACATCGCGGGGCGTTGGGGCGGCGACGAGTTCCTGTTGCTGCTGCCCGAGACGAACGCCGGTGAAGCTGCGAGCGCCACCGAGCGCGTTCGCGAGCTGCTGAGAGCCGCAATGCCCGAGGTGACGCTCTCGGTCGGCATCAGCTCGACCGCCTGCGCGAGCACCAAGGAACAGCTTCTGCTGCAAGCGGATGCCGCACTCTACGAAGCCAAGCGCCTCGGCGGCGACCGCGTCATGACCTGGCAGCAGGGCCTCTCGCAAGAACCGTGAGCGGGCGCGCGCGCGCAACCGCCACTTGGCATGCGCGGGCTGCCCTGGGCGTCCTGTATCGAGGCGCAGCGACATATCTCTGTGCAGCCGTGCGGCGGCAGTCAGGCGCCGCAGCTCACGCGGAGAGCTCGCCCGAGTGCGCTGCGGCGTCCAGCAGTCGGCAGACCTCGTCGTCGGAGGTCTGCGAGAAATCCTGATACCACTGGCCGACGGCCCGGAACCGTGCCGGCGTGTCCAGGCAGACCACCTCGTCGGCTTCCCGCCGTAACATGGCGCAGGCATCCGGGGACGCCGTCGGCAGGGCCACGACGACGCGGGCGGCGCCCAGCGCACGCAAGGCCTGGATCGCTGCCCGCATGGTCGAGCCGGTGGCGGCGCCATCGTCCACGACGATGGTGATGCGCCCACGCACGTCGAGCGGCGGCCGGTCGGCGCGGTAGCGATGCTCGCGCCGGGCGAGCTCCGCGCGCTCGCGTTCGATCGTCGCCGCCACGACCGGGCTGTCGAGGCTCAGCATACGTTCCACCTCCGGGTTGAACAGCACCACCCCGCCCGGCGCGATGGCGCCCATGGCGAATTCCGGCTGGCCCGGAAAGCCCAGCTTGCGCACCACCAGCACGTCGAGCGGCACTTTCAAGGCACGCGCCAGGTGGTAAGCAACCGGCACGCCGCCGCGTGGCAAGCCCAGCACGCGCACGTCGTCGCGCTCGGCGAACGCCTGCAGCGCCGGCGCCAGCATCCGCCCGGCCTGCGCCCGATTCTCGAACACCCGCATGATTCCGCCTCCCGCCGGCATCCGGCCGGCTCGCGCACCGCTCCCAACCCTGCCTGGGGTCGTCCACCGGGAACTCCGGTCGACGAATGTTCGATGTCCTCTTGTCAGAACCGGCTTGGACGGCGACGGTTCCCGGGCGGTGTGGCCCTCGGCGTCGCGTCCTACGCGCGGTCCGCATGGCGCGGATCCGCCGGCATGAGCTAGTTTCGAAGCATCGATGCAGGTCGGATGAGGGCCAGGACATGGCGGCCATGTCGCTCATCGAGACGATCGGGCGAACCCGGGCGGAGCTCGAGCGGGATCCGGCCCTCAGGGCGCGGCTCCTGGAGCTGCAGCACTGGCAGGTCGAGCGTCTGAAGCGCACCTACGAAGACTTCCAGCGCCAGCCGCGCTATCGCGACGCCATCGAGTTCTTCATCGGCGATCTCTACGGGCCGCACGACTTCCGCCAGCGCGACCGCGACCTGAAGAAGGTGCTGCAGAGCTGGCAACGGCTCCTGCCGCAGCACGGCTTGGATGCCATTGCCCGCGCGCTCGAGCTGGAGCTGCTCACCCAGGCGCTCGACCTCGCCTTGCTGGAGGCCCTTGGCGCGGCGCCCTTGAGCGAATCCTCCTACGCCGAAGCCTATCGCGCCATAAACCGCCGCAAGGACCGCGAGCACCAGGTCGAGCTCATCGTCTCCTCCGGCCGGCTGCTGGACACGCTGGTGCACCATGCCTGGGTCCGCAGCATGCTGCGCCTCGCGAGAACGCCGGCGCGGCTCGCCGGTGTCACCACCCTGCACGACTTCCTCGAACGTGGCTGCGCGGCATTCGCGAAAATGCAGGGGGCGGACACCCTGCTGCAGGCGATCGAGCGGCGCGAGCGCGCCATCATCGCGCGCCTGTTCGACGGCACCGAGGCGCCGTTCGAGGTGGCCTGACGCCGGCAGCTCGACGCTGCTCCTCCGGCGCACCCGCCGCGGACCGCTGCATCCGCGGCCTCGTCTCCCTCGGCATCGGCCCGCGCAGCCGCAGCTCAGGGTATGTCCTCCCCCACCTTCAGCCGGAAGGGCGTGCGCGCAGCGGCTTTGATCAGCAGCAACGGACGGCCGCTTGCCTCGATCAGCTCCTTGAGCACCTGCGCATGCCCCGTCATGAATCGTCCTTTCCACGCCACCACGAGCAGGCTGATGCCCAGGCGCTGGACGACCTTGAGCAACTCCGCCGCCACCTCGCCACGGCACAGCAGGATGTCCTTGATGGCGCTGCGATCATCCGCTGCGCAGTGCGGCAATGCCCGCCGCACGAACTCGCTGAGCTGCTCGGGATACTCATGGTGAGGTGCGTCCGGATAGCGCGCGGCTCCTTCGAGGCCGTCCTCGCCGGCGCGCTCGTCCGCCACGTGGGCGACGACGACGTCGAGGCCGAGGGTTCGTCCGAGGCCCACGGCAATGGCGAGCGCCTCGTCGGACTGCAGCTCGCCGCTCACCGGCACCAGCGCACTCGTCCATGGCACACCCGCGTCGCAGTCCCTCGGCAGCAACAGCACCGGCACCGTACTGCGTTCGATCACCGCGCGCGCGACATGCCCGACGAGCTTGCGGGAAGAGGTCTCGGTCGTGTCGGCCGAGCAGCCGCGAGCGCTCATGACGAGCAGATCGATGTCCAGGCACTCGGTCGTCTCCAGAATGGCCTGTTCGGGCAGCGCATCGACCCGATGCAGCTCGATCCGGGTCCAGTGCTCTTCAGGAACCTTGAGGCGAACCAACTCTTCGCGTGCGGTGCGTGGCACATCCGTCGCACTCAGGATATGCAGGCGTGCCCCCAGCCGCTCGGCCAGCCAGGTCGCGCAGCGCAGGCACCTCGCCGCCGTGGCGGAGCCGTCGAGCGGTACGAGTATTCTCTGGAATTCTCTCATCGCCTGACCTCCACCGGAATGCTGCGGTCGCGCCACTTCAGGCGCAGCTCGACCGCCCGCCACCTGGACGGCAGCCTGTCGCCGGCTTGCGGCGCCGGCGCCGGCTGGCGCTCATCGAAGTTCACACCGAGAAAGCCGCTCAACAGCGCCTGCCAGGTGCCGCCCATGCACGCCGGATGCACGCCCAGCGAGCTGTTCGCCATGACATTCGACAGGTCCAGCCACAAGCTCTGCCGCCAGTAGCGCTCGGCATCCTCGCGCAAGCCCAGCCGCGCGGCGAGCGCGGCGTGCACCGCGGGCGACAGACTGCTGCCGTGATCGGTCAACGGCTCGTAATAGCGGTAGTTCGCGGCCAGCGTTGCATCGGAGAAGCGCTCTGGGAACAGGAACGGCAGCATGAGCACGTCCGCCTGCTTGATGAGCTTGAGCCGATTGATCTTGTCCCAGTCGAACAACCGGCTGATGGGCGCGCGAAAGCGCTCGTGTTTCGGCAGCGGATAATCATCGAGGTCGAAGAAGCCCTCGAACTGCTCGATGATGCCGGCTTCGTTGGGCTTGGGACAATACAAGCCGGCGGCGACCGCCGACCACTCCTCCTGCTCCCCGCGCGCCAGTGCGAGGCGCTCGGCGAGCCGTCCGAATGCAGTGGCATCCTCGCGCTGCATCCAGTCCACCGCCCATGCCGCCAGCTCGAGATTCAGGCGCGCCATCCAGTTGGTGTACGCGTTGTCGTTCACCGAGTGATGGTATTCGTCGGGACCGACGACACCGCGGATGTGCCACCGTGCGCCCTCGTGTTCACACCGGCTCGCCCAGAAGCGGGCGGTCTCGAGCAACACTTCCACACCGGCCGAGAGCATGAGCTCACGATCCTGCGTCGCCTGCCAGTAACGCCACAGGCCATAGGCGACGTCCGCCGTGACATGGATCTGTTGCGTGCCGGTGAAAATCGGAATTTCCTTGCGGGTCGTCTTGAGCAGGATCTTGCGTGGCGTGACGTCATCGCCGGTCACCGTGGCCTCCCATGCGTAGCAGGCGCCGCGATAATCGCCCAACTCGCGCGCACGTCGCCGCGCGCCGTCGAGGGTGTTGTGCCGATACAGCAGCAGATTGCGCGCAATGTCCGGGCAGGTGTGCAGGTAGAACGGCAGCATGAAAATCTCGACGTCCCAGAACACATGGCCCTCGTAGGCCCGGCCGCTCAACGAGCGGGCTCCTACCGACACGCGCGGATCGTGGTCTGCGGCACTGCGCAGGTGATAACCGTTGAATCGCAGCGCCTGTTCGACCGGACGCGCTCCCTCGATGCGGATATCGGCCCGCTCCCAGAACACGCGCCAGCGAGCGGCATGCGCCTCGAGCGCGGCATCGAAGTCCTCCCAGCGCCGGGCGCGCAGATCCGCCAAGGCCGCCTCGCGCGGGTCGTCCACGTCGCGGCTGGTATAAACGACTACATAGCGCCGAAAGACGTGCGGCTCGCCGATGGCGAACGGCAGTCGCCAACGCACGGCATCCGTGCCGCTGCCCACCCGCGTGACCTTCGACGCGATACAAAGTTGGATCTTCGAGGCCTTGGTGGAGAACCATTGCAACTCGATACCGCCCTCCTCGACCACTTCCACCAGCCGCAGGTGTGGGTGGTTCACATGCAGCTCGGGATCGCGCAGCGTCGCATCGAGCTCGACCATGCCGGAGTGGCTCTCCAGGCATACCTCCAGCTCTTGCAACAGCAGATGAGGCTCGGCCAGCGACGCACAGCGCCGGGCGCGCACCGTGGCGCGCCGGTCCTCCTTCAGGACGTATTCGGTCTGTGCGTGCAACATGGCATGGCGCAGGTCGAGCGTTCGGCGATGATCCCGCCACTGGCCGCTGGCGAGATCGAGCTGCTCACCGTCCACCATCACGCACGAGCGGAACGGGAAAGGCGCCGAGACCAGCTCCCCACACACATGCCCGTTGGCGTCTACATTGAGAAATTCGTGCTCCGAGTAAGGTCGGTAGGGCTGTTTACGGTCGTACACGCCGGCTACGAACAGATCGCCTTGTGAGCCCGGGAGTGTCAGGTCGAGCGCGCCGCGCACGCCGAGGTAGCCGTTGCCGAGCGTGAAAATGGTTTCGACGGCGTGCTCGCGCGCCGCATCGAATCCCTCCTGTTCGATCCTCCAGGCCGCCGCCTCCTGCTTGGCATCGTAGCGCTGGGAGAGTGTCTCGACATCGAGCTGTGCAAGGTCGTCGACGACGACATCGGCCCCGGCATCGCTCAGCGCCTGGCGATTTCCTCCCCGGTCGATGCCGACCACGAGACCGAATCGTCCCGCACAGGCAGCCACCACGCCGGATACGGCATCCTCGAAAGCCACCGCGCGCACCGGCGATACGCCGAGCTGCTCGGCGCAGGCGACGAACGTGTCCGGTTGGGGCTTGCCCGGCAAATCGAGCGCTTCGGCATCCCTGCCGTCGATGCGTGCATCGAACAGCTCGGCGAGCTTGGCAGCCTGCAGCAGATCGCGGCCATGCCGGCTCGAGGTGACCACGCCCGTGCGGATGCTGCACCTGCGCAGCTCGCGCAGCAGGTCGATGGAGGACTGGAACACCTGCACGCCATGCCGTTCGAGCGCCTCCTCGAAGTACAAGTCCTTGCGCTTGCCGAGGCCATGGATCGATTCGGTCTCCGGCTCGTCGCCGGGATCGCCCTGGGGCAGAGAGATGCCGCGTGCCGCGAGAAAACTGCGCACGCCGTCGAGGCGCGGCTTGCCATCCACGTAGGACAAGTAATCGGCCGCGGCGTCGAACGGCACGAACCGCTCCCCGCAGCGAGCCGCGCGGCGTTCCAGAAACTCGTCGAACAATCGTTTCCATGCGGCCGCATGCAGGTGTGCGGTGCGGGTGATCACGCCGTCGAGATCAAAGATCGCCGCATCGAAATCGCACGCCATCGACGGCCTCCCGCCCGTGGCCGAACCGGTACCGTCTTACACAATGTCCGGGCGGGCCCTGTGGTTCGATGCGGTCCGCCGCTCGGCGTCGCTCAGGGGGACGTCACGACGATGGGGCTGCCGCGCGTGACGATGAGCGTATGCTCATATTGAGCCGAGAGATTTCCGGGCTCCCCGACCAGCGTCCAGCCGTCCGCCGCCTCCCGCACCAGCGTGCTCCGTGTGGAGAGAAACGGCTCGACCGCGATCACCATGCCGGCGGCGAGCACTCGCCGGTCGTGGGGGGCGAAATAGCCGAGAATGTCGTTCGGCGCCTCGTGCAGGCTGCGCCCGACGCCGTGGCCCGCGAGATTGCGAATGATCTTGAAGCGATGGCGCTGGGCGACGCGCTGAATGGCGCGGCCGATGCGATTGAGCGGCGCACCGGCACGCACCTCGTCCATGGCGGCACGCAGCGCCAGACGGGTGGCGTGACACAGTCGCGTCTTGAGCGCCGACGACGGCGGTACCACGCACGTTCCGCCGGTGTCGGCAAAGTATCCATCGAGCTCCGCGGAGACGTCGACGTTCACCACGTCGCCCGGCTCGAGGATGCGCGCGCCCGGCACACCGTGCGCCGCTTCTTCGTTCACGCTGATACAGGTCGCGCCGGGGAAGTCGTAGACCAGGCGGGGCGCCGAGCGCGCGCCATGCTCTTCGAGCAGCTTCGCCCCGAGATCGTCGAGCTCCCCCGTGGTCATCCCGGGCTCAACGGCCCCGAGCATCCGCTCGAGGACCAGCGAGACGACCCGCCCAACCTTTCTCAAGCCCTCGACATCCGCTTCTGTTTCGATCGTCACCACGCTGCTCCGGCCGTTTACGCCTCCGGCATGTTACGGCACCGGCTTCGGCGTCGACACGTCGCCGATGACATTGCTCATCAAGCAATGTCGAACGCAACGCCCACGGCCGCCGCGAGCGCCATGGCGAGCGCGCTGCACACCATCACCCGGACACCCCCGAGCAACACCCGGGCCCCGCCCACCCAGGCCGCGGTGGCACCCAACAGTCCAAGAACGACCAGCGACGCGGTCCCAACCACAGGAACGATGCCCCGCGGGGGCGCCAGCAACAAGGCCAGAACCGGCAGACTGCCCCCCAGCGAAAAGGCCACGGCCGACGTCGCGGCCGCCTGCAGCGGGCGCGCCCGGCGCGCCGCGCTCAATCCAAGCTCGTCCCGTGCATGAGCCCCGAGGGGATCGTGCGCCATGAGCTGCGATGCAACCTGATAGGCAAGCGCCGGATCGAGTCCGCGGCCCACATAGATCGCGGCCAGCTCGCGCCGTTCGAATTCGAAATCCTCCGAATGCTCGCGCCGCTCGAGCTCGAGGTCGGCGCGTTCCGCATCGGCTTGCGAGCTGACGGAGACGTATTCGCCGGCGGCCATGGACATCGCGCCGGCCACCAGCCCGGCCACCGCCGCAATGACGATGTCCCCGCGTGCGACATTGGCCGCCGCGACGCCGATGATCAGGCTTGCCGTGGAGACGATGCCGTCGTTGGCACCCAGGACTGCGGCGCGCAGCCACCCTGTCCGGGTCGATCGATGCTGCTCACGACGCGTCATGTCCGCATGCCTTTCGCTGGAGATGGCACTCTCGCATGACGTCGCGGCGCCGTGCAACGCCCGTCATCCGGCCTGCCGGCGCTCAATCCCCCCGCCACCAGGCGATGAACTCCTCGACGTCGATCAGTCCATCGTTATCGGTATCCACCTCACCGAAGCCGATGCGCATGTCGCGCTCGGACATGCCTGCCTCCAGTCCGTCGAGCAACGCCCTGAACTCGGGCCAATTGATGCGCCCGTCGCCGTTGCGGTCGGCGAGGCGGAACTCCTCCGCCAGCTCCTCGACATCCGCGGAGAACCGTGACATCCCAAACCCCTCACCTGTTGCCGAAGGTCGCGCTCGTCATGAGCGACTATCCGGCGCATGAGGCCGGTCAACAATGAGGGAAGCTACCTGCCGCTTCCCGGCCAACCCCGCTCCAATCCGATGAGCCCGCCGGCCCTGCTCCGGCTCGGTGAGCACGCGGGCCACGCTGGCCCGCTGCGCCTCAATGAGCCCGTCGGTCCAACTCGGCCACCAGCGCATGCTGGCTGCGCGAAATCTTCACGGGCGAACGACCGCACTTGGCGAGGCAGCTCATCTCCGGCTGCAGGGTGGCCAGCTCCTCCCGGCAATGACGACGCACCTGCTCGAGAGACGGAGAAGGCGCCATGCGGCGACCGTGCACCATCACCTCCTGCAACATCGCCTTGCCCTCGAGCGCCTCGGTGGCGCAGGCGATCACGTCCATGCCGATGCGCCCATGCGGATCATACTGGCGGTAGACCTGGCGCGCCCCGGGCCAACTCTCCTTCCATTGAGATCGCTTGCGACGTGGCTGTCCGGCGTACTCGTGCAGTTTGTAGGCGCAGTCGAGGTCCGGGACATCGGTGGAGACACTCAGACGCGTACCGACGGCGAAGGCATCGACCGGCGCCTCGGCCGCCTTGAGCTGCGCGATGGCGTACTCATCGAGGCTGCCGCTCGCCATGATGCGTACATGACGGCAGCCGCCATCGTCCAGGATCGCTCGCACGCGCCGGGCTTCGGCGGCGAGATCACCGCTGTCGAGACGCACCGCCTGCACTTCGATCCCCTCGGCGCGCAGTTCACGGACCAGCCTGACCACGCTGCGCGCCGCGCGTGCGGTGTCATAGGTATCGATCAGCAACGTGACATTGCCCGGGTGACAACGCGCAAAATTCGCGAACGCATCGACCTCGCGGTCATGCGCCTGGATATAGGAATGGGCCATGGTGCCGACGACGGGGATGCCGAAACGGCGGCCCGCTTCGACCGTGGCCGTGGCGTCGAACCCTGCGATATAGCTCGCACGACTGGCCAGGCATGCCGCTTCGGCGCCGTGCGAACGCCGCATGCCGAAATCGACCAGCTGCGCGTCCGGCGGCGCAGCGAGGCGGCAGCGCGCCGCCTTGGATGCCACCAGCGTCTGATAATGCAGCAGGTTGATGAGCCGGCTCTCGACCAGCTGCGCCTCGGGAAGCGGCGCGGTCACCCGCAGCAGCGGCTCATTCTCGAAGAACACGCTGCCTTCACGCATGGCGCACACATCGCCCGTGAAGCGGAACCGCTCGAGACGCTGCAGGAAAGACGCACTGAACTTTCCGGTCGACTCCAGCCACTCGATCTCGGTCGGTCGAAAGCGCAACCCTTCGAGGTAATCGAGCACCTGCTCCAGGCCGGCCGCCACGAGGAAATTGCGCTGCTCCGGCAAACGCCGCACGTAGAACTCGAACACCGCGGTCCGCTCCATGCCGAGCCGGTAATAGGCGTCCATCATGGTGAGCTCGTACAGATCCGTGAGCAGCGCCGTTCGATCGAAACCGACTTCGTCTTTCATTGAGGAGGCACTCTCGTGGAACCCCGACCGGTGTCCGGCGAGTTCCCGTTTGCGCAGCGAATGCAATACGGCTCCCGATACTCTTATTTTCCCGGGCGCGCGACGATCAGGGGAATTGCGAGGTTGTCATGGGAAATTCGTCGAGTGCAGGGTGGCTGCTGTTCGCACCGCACCATGCCCGCGAGCTCGGCGCGCGCGTCGCGGCGGCGCTGCATAGGCCGCTTGCGCCCAGTGAAGAGCGCGAGTTCGACTACGGCGAGCACAAGATGCGACCACTCGACGACGTGCGCGGGCGCGACTGCTACGTGCTCCAGGCGCTGGCCGGAGATGACCAGGCGTCGGTCAACGACCGGCTGTGCCGCGCATTGTTCTTCATCGGGGCGCTCAAGGATGCAGGTGCGCTGCGAGTGACGGCGCTGTTGCCCTATCTCGCCTACGCGCGCAAGGATCGGCGCACCAAGCCCCATGACCCCATCACCATGCGGTATGTCGCCGCCCTGCTGGAGGCCGTGGGCACCGACCGGGTCGTGGTGCTCGAAGTTCACAACGAAGCCGCCTTCGACAACGCATTCCGCTGTGAAACGGTGCGTCTCGAGGCCGCCCAGTTGTTCGCCGAAACCATCGCGGCACGCACCGATGCCCGGCACCTGGTGGTGGTCTCTCCCGATGTCGGCATCAAGCGCGTACAACAGCTGCGCACGATGCTCGCCGCCAAGCTCGGCAG
>QGUO01000658.1 GCA_003242495.1 Pseudomonadota bacterium
TTGCGCGAGGTGCTCGCGCGAGTGGAATTGCGACAGCTCGCCCAGCGCATCACCGGGCGCTATCACCTCGATCCGCTGTCGCGCGCGGAGACTCGAGCCTACGTCAATCATCGCCTGAAAGTGGCGGGGGCCACCACCGAGATCTTCAGCCCGGCGGCGCTCGACGAGGTCTATCGCCTGAGCGGCGGGGTGCCGCGCATCGTCAATGTGATCTGCGACCGCGCCCTGCTCGGCGCCTTCACGCAGGAGACACATCGCGTCAGCGCGTCGCTGGTGCGTCAGGCGGCGGGCGAAGTCTACGGACGCAGCTTCAGCGCTCCTTGGCTCAAGGCGCTCGCCGGGGCCTGCGTCGCCCTCGCCATCGCGGTCCTGGCGGCAGGCGCGTGGCACTGGTCGAGGGAGAACGGCGCAGCGGAACCGAGCGCCCAGCCCGTCGCGGCCGCGAACGCCGCGCCCCTGGCACAGGCGCAGATACCGGAGCCGTCCGGGGAAGCCGGGCTCGGGACCGGGCTCGCGGCGTCCGAACCGGCCCTCGCCGACATGGGCGAGCTCTTGCGGGCGCACGCCGGCGCGCTGAACACGGATGCGGCCTTTGCGCGCCTGCTGGCCCTCTGGGGCGCCCGCTTCGATCCGGAGGGCGGACGACCGTGCGACCAGGCGCGCCGGCAGGGCCTGCAATGCGTGTATCAGCAGGGCTCGTGGGGGCAGCTGCGTACCCTCGACCGCCCCGCCATCCTGACGCTGGTCGATGACGAGGGACAGGCGCACCAGGTGGTGATATCCCGGCTGGACGACGACCATGCGCGCCTCGAGCTGGCAGACGCGCCGCAGGTCTCCGTGGCCTCGATCTCGCGCTACTGGTATGGCGACTACCTGGTGCTTTGGCGTCCGCCCGTGGCCGCAACCCAGGCGCTGTCCGCAGGCATGCAAGGTGAAGGCGTGCGCTGGCTGCGCCGTAATCTGCATGCCCTCCAGGGCCTCGGGCCCGATGCGAACCCGGAGGAGGCCGCAAGCGACATTTACGACGAGGACCTGCTGCGCATGGTCGAAGACTTCCAGCGCCGTCACCGGCTCAAGGTGGATGGCATCGCCGGCATGCAGACCCAGATCGTGCTGGACACGCTGACCAACCCGGCCGGGACGCCGCGCTTGAGCCTGCCGACTGGATAGCGGAGGACGGCCTTGAGCTTCATTCTCGACGCCCTGAGGAAAGCCGAGCACCAGCGTCAGCGCCACATCGGGCCCTCGCTGGCGGATGCACCCGTTCGCAGGCGTCACGAGGAACGGCCATGGTGGGCGATCGCCCTGGTCGCTTTGCTGGTCGCGAATCTGGGGGTTTTGAGCATGGTGCTGATGCGCAGCGGCGGCCAGCCCGGCACGCAGGCTCCCGCGCACGAGCGCGCATCGGTCGTCCCGCCGGCGGCGTGGCAGGCGCCCGCGGGCGAATCGTCGCCGGCCGTCCCGCCGCAGCCGGTCCGCGACACGCCGCCCCCGGCACGGCCGGCCTCGCACCCGGCACCACCGGTCCGGTCGCTGGCCGAGGAAGCCGAGCCGCTCGGATGGGACCCCGACATCAATCCGGCGCTCGCCGCGGCGGCGCGCGTGCCCGACGGGCC
>QGUO01000253.1 GCA_003242495.1 Pseudomonadota bacterium
GTATAGGCCGCCGCGTTGATCACCACCGTGGGCGCGGCCGCATCGAGCCCCTGGGCGATGGAGGCGGCGTCAGTCAGGTCCAGCCCGGTGCGATCCAGGGCGGTCAGCTCGATCCCGGCGGGCGCCTGTCGCACGAGCGCCCGGCCGAGCTGACCCGCCGCGCCCGTCACCAGCGCCTTCACGGGTAGCACTCCGCCTCGGCAAGCAGGACGCCCGCGGCGTCCTTGTCGGACAGAATGGGCTCGACCCCGGGCGGCAGCGGCCATTCGATGGCCAGCTGCGGATCGTTCCAGCGCAAGGTGCGCTCGCTGCCCGGATCATAGAAGTCCGTGCACTTGTACAGGAACTCCACGCGCTCGCCGAGCGCGAGGAAGCCATGCGCGAAGCCCGGCGGAATCCACAGCATGCGGCGATTGTCCGCCGAAAGGTGCTCGCCCACCCACTGACCGAAGGTCGGTGACCCGCGGCGCAGGTCCACCGCGACATCGAAGGCCTCGCCGTGCGTGACCCGCACCAGCTTGCCCTGCGGCCGGCGCAGCTGATAGTGCAGCCCGCGCAGCACCCAGCGGCGCGACACGCTGTGATTGTCCTGCACGAACCGCGCCTCGATCCCGGCGGCGGAAAACTTGCGCGCCTCCCAGCTCTCCATGAACGATCCGCGCGCGTCCTCGAACACCCGGGGCTCGATGAGCACCACCTCCGGGAGTCGGGTGGGCGTGAACTTCATACGATGACCCGCTCGTCGAGCATGCGCAGCAGGTACTGCCCATACTGGGTGTTCCTGAGCGGCTGGGCCAGCTCACGCACCTGCGCGGCGTCGATGAAGCCCTGGCGATAGGCGATTTCCTCGGGGCAGGCGACCTTGAGCGCCTGGCGGGTCTCGATGGCCTCGATGAACGTCGCCGCGGCGATGAGCGACTCGTGGGTGCCGGTGTCGAGCCAGGCGTAGCCGCGCCCCATGACCTGGACCGTGAGCTCGCCGCGCGCCAGGTATGCCTGGTTGAGATCGGTGATCTCCAGCTCCCCGCGCGCCGAAGGCGTGAGCGCCCGCGCGAACTCCAGGGCGCGCTCGTCGTAGAAGTACAGGCCAGTCACGGCATAGCTCGAGCGCGGTTTACGCGGTTTCTCCTCGATCCCCAGCGCGCGGCCGGCTGCGTCGAACTCGACGACGCCATAGCGCTCGGGGTCGTGCACGTGGTAGGCGAACACGCTCGCGCCGCGTTCCTGGCGCGCCGCCGCGGCCAGCAACTCGGTGAGCCCATGGCCGTAGAAAATGTTGTCGCCGAGCACCAACGCGAAGGGCTCGGGCCCGTAGCGCTCACCGGCGATCAGAATGGCCTGGGCGATTCCTTCCGGACGCGGCTGCTCGGCGTAATCGAACTTCAGGCCCCACTGCGCGCCGGAACCGAGCAATTGGCGAAACCGCGGCAGGTCCTGCGGCGTGGAGATCACGAGATACTCGCGGATGCCCGCCAACATGAGCACGCTCAGCGGGTAATAGATCATCGGCTTGTCGTAGACCGGCAGAAGCTGCTTGCTCGTGACGAGCGTCAGCGGGTACAGCCGTGTACCGGCGCCGCCTGCGAGGATGATGCCTTTGCGATTCATTCATCGCATTCTAATGTTCTTTCCGGGAAAATCCGAGCCGACGGATTTCATGGTCATGATCACAATGCGTTTCGACGATCGTTCGTTCACCGCTAAAATTTTCCACGAAGCACGGCGTGCGCCCGGACACCTGCTCGCCGACCAGCGCATGAACCGGGCGACCCGGCTGCCACACGGCGGTCAGGTCGGCCTGCCTGCCACAGGACCTCTCAGGGTGGTGGTCTCCCCCCGGCTCTGCCCGACCGCGTGCGCATGAGCGAGCCGCACGCCAGGCGCACGGTCGCGGTCCTGCTGGCGACCTACAACAGCACGCGCTTCATCGCCGAGCAGGTCGCTTCCCTGGCCCGCAATCGCACGCCGTTCACCCTGCACTGGGTGGATGACGGCTCCAGCGACTCGACCGTGCAGAGCGTCGAAGCCGAGGCACGGCGTCACGCCATCGCGCTGCACCGGCATCATGCGGCGCACCGGCTCGGCGTGCCCGAAGCCTTCTTTCACTTGCTCGCCAATGTCGAGGCCGACGTCTACCTGTTCTGTGATCACGACGACATCTGGGAAGACGGCAAGATCGACTACACGGTCGAGGCCATGGATGCGCGTGTGCCCATGTTCTGTTTCTCCGAGCCGAAGCTGTTCACGTCCGGCTCGAGCGAAGCGCCCAAGCCCTTTTTCGAGGTGCTCGGCGTCAGCGCCGCCGAGGCGCTCGATATCCGCCGTGCCCTGCTGTTCAATCCCGCCGTGGGCAATACGGTCGCCGTGAACCGCCCGCTGCGCGAGCTGTACCGGCAACACGCACACACCCTGCGTCGCGGCGCAGCCATGCACGACTGGTGGCTGTATCTCCTCGCCCGGGCGGCGGGCGAGGTGCGCCTGCTCGAGCGTTGCCCGACGACCCTCTATCGCCAGCATGCCGCCAACACCCTCGGCGTTCGCATGCCCGGCACACGGCGGGGCGTCGAGGACGCTTGGCAGCGCCACAAGCGGTACCGGCTCACCGTCGCCCGGCAGGCCCAGGCCTTCCTGCAAGTCGCCGCCACGCTCGAACGCAACCCCATGCTCGATGCGCTGGTGCGCTCGGCAAATCTCGTGAGCCAGGTCGCGCAGCGGCAGAACCTGGCTTTGATCACCAGGCTGCTGCGCCTGCGCTGCACGCCCATCGGCGCGCTACGCTCGGCCTTCTTCCTCGGGGGCTGTCTGCTGTCCGATGCACAGGCGCGCGGCGAGCCCGGGACGCCGGCATCGGTGTCGTAGGGCGTCGGCCTCCTTTACCCGATGCGGCAACCGTCATGAGCGGCTGCGCCCCGGAGGGCACCGCCGCACCGGCACACGGCGCTCAGCGGCTCCTTCGCGGGTGGCCCGCGCTTGACCGGTGCGCGTCCCGTGCAACGAAGATCGCACCCAGGGCTGCGAACAGGATGCTGTTCTGAGGCAGCATCAGGATGGGGTTCAGGAACCCGCCCGCGATCACCAGCAACGCGACCAGGATGACGGCGAGATCCATCCCGGTATGGCGCGCAACCGGCGCGAGCGCACGCCCGACGCCGATGAATGGTGCGAGGATTGCTGCCATCCACAGCAGCATGCCGGGAATGCCCAGCTGATAGGCGAATGACGGCACCTGTGCTTCGTACTGGAAGGGATGGTCCGGATCGCGGACGTAGACTTCGAGATGTTCGCCGATACCTGCCCCGAACAGGGCCGTGCGCCAGTCGCTGAGCAGGGCATCGCCGAACATTTCGTATTGCATGAACTTCTCGACGTTCGAGCTGGTCGCGACCACCCGTGACTCGACCAGGTCGTTCTGGTCCGCCGCCGTGACGCCGAACAGCATCCAGCCGTAGCCGAGCGCCAGGAACAGCACGACGCTGGACAGCATCAGGCCCCAGCGTCCTTGCCGGAACCACACGATGGTCACGCGCGCCACCTCGAGCAGCATCAGCGCGCCGATGATGAACCTGGCGAGCGTCCCCAGCGCTGCAAGGAAGAACAAGACCAGGAGCAGTGTGCGCTGCATGCGACCGAACGGCAGGCCGGCCGCGAGCATCCAGCCCGCCAGGACCGCGATGTCGCCGGGAAAAATGAAACGCAGTCCGAGCCCGAGCGGCTCGTAGGTCTCATAGCGATACAGCTCCGACAGGTAGGGCTCGAGCGGCAGGCTCACCCAGGGAACGAAGGCCGAAGACACCACCCGGATGAGCGCATAGACGACGATGACGCCGAGCAGGGTCCGGCGCGCGATCAGCCCGAGCACGAAGCCGATGGCATGCAGCACGACCGACATGCTGAGGACCAGCGCAGCGCTGGCCGGCTGGGCGCCGCTGGCAGTCATGGACTGCTGCGCGACCAGCGCATTGAGGACCGCGAACGCCACCAGCAAGGCGCTCGGCGCCCACCACACCAGCGGTGTCGCGATCCGGCGGGGTTGCAGCACCACGGTGGCGATCACTGCCGCGGCGAACAGCACGGCCAGGATGAATGACAGACCCAGCGGCGCCATCAGCATCGCCAGCGCCGTCGCGGCGATGGCCGGTCGCAGCACGACCGTCGACGCCGGTTCAGCCGGCGAGAAGACGTGCGTACTGCTCTGTGACATGGTCCCAGGTGTAGCGGGCGCGAATCGCCTCACGCGCGCCCGCCGTCGGTCGAGGCGCGTCCCACACGGTGCGCAACTTGTCGGCGAGCTCGTCGGCCTGCGCGAAGTACGTGGCGGCATCGAGCGCGGTCTGGCGATTGAACTCACAGTCGAACGCCAGGATGGGCACGTCGAAGAACAGCATTTCCACCAGCGAGGGGTTGGTGCCCCCCACCGAGTGACCATGCAGATACGCCCGGCAGCCTGCGCGCAGTCCCTTGAGCCTGGCGATATCGTAGATCGGGGACATCAGGCGCAGGCGCGGCTCCGAACGGTAACGTTCGTAGAGCCGCCGTGCATACGGCGACACCTGCCAGTTGCCGACCAGCACGTAGCGCTCACAATCGCTCGCCAGGAATCCGCGGATCAACAGCTCGATGTTGTTCTCCGGCTCGATGCGGCAGATGGTCAATGCATACGGGGTGTGCGCCAGCTCTTCGGGAAGCGCCGTCGCCGGCCCCTGGATCGCATGATCGCCGCCATAAGGAATCACCGCCGTGACGCGCCGTCTGCGCGCCAGCACGAACGGCGTCAAGGCCGCGTTGTCCACCACCACGGCGTGACTCGCGAGCTGCGCCAGACGATCGAACACCCACAGCAGCGCCCGTTTGACCGCCCCGAACTTGCCGCGGCGCCATTCGACGCCGTCGGTGTTGGTGACGAGCCGTGCCCGGGAGATCAGACGGATGAGGGGCAGGAACGGACCGCCGGAGACGCCCATGATCAGGATGGTGTCGACGCGCCGTGCCGTCCTGAGCAGCGCCAGCCCATCATGCAAGGTGGACGGCATGCCATTGGCGCGCACCGGCACCCAGAGCAATTCACAGCCCTTGAACTCGCGTGGACGCTGGGCATATTGAGTGGCATCGCAGGTCACGATGACCTGCATGCCGAGCTGCGCCAGCCTGGGGCCGAGCTCCTGCGCGAAGGTTTCGAAACCGCCGTACTTGGCCGGTACGCCGACGCTGCCGACCAGCGCCACGCGCTTGCCGCGGTTCACCTAGGACTTCTCCGCCTTGCGCGCAGTGCCACTGCCGAACAAACGGTTTTTCACGGCGACCAGCCGGGGCATCATGCGCCCGAGCGCGCGCTTCAGCGGTCCGCCCTGGGTCGGATACCAGACGGTCGAGCGCGCCGGCTCGTCGACCGCGCGAGTGGAGAATGCATAGGCCGCGATCGAGGTACGGTAGGTGCCGGGCGGAAAAGCGATGGGGCGATAGCCATGCAGCGTGTGCCCCTTGGTGAGCATCACCACCAACCGATTGAACGGCGTCGCGATGCGTGCGGTGGCACCTGACTTCGCATGGCGCAGGTCCAGGTGGCCGCCATACGCATCCTGCCAGCCCTCGTTCAAGTAAAACAGGATGTTCAGTTCGCGCACCCACTGGGTGTTCTTGGGATGGCGGTTGAAATCGGCATGCATGTCGAGATA
>QGUO01000254.1 GCA_003242495.1 Pseudomonadota bacterium
ACCTGCGGATCGAGGAAGCCAAGCGCCTGCTGGAAGAGGGTCTGCGGCCAGTGGATCAGATCAGCTTCGAGATTGGCTATGACGACACGTCGTTCTTTCGCAGGCTATTCAAGCGGGTCGTGGGGCTTACGCCGAGTTCCTATCGGCGCATGTTCGCGCCGCTGGCGCGCCCGCTGGCTGCCGCGTGAACGCTTGGCGGAGGGGTGGCAGCCCGCGGTCTCAGCGAGGTCGAGCAACCTTGTGGGTATGTGTATCTATTCGCGAAGATTGTTTGGCTGGCGATGCGGCGCAGCTCTCGTCATCCGTGCACAGCGGGTCGACTGGTCCACTCAACGAGTGGAACTTGCGATTGATTTCTGTAAACGCGGGCACGAAATAGTGACGTTCTGGACGGTAGATACCGAGCGATCGAGCGCGCACTTGAGAACGTCGTTCAACAAATGCGCATATACTTCGGTGAGTTGACATATGGGGCTAAAGATCAGCCACGCCTGGTATTTCCGCAGCATTGGATTGAACGATCGTTTTGGAAGCTACTCCCAGGAATGACCCAATCGACACGATCGGCACTTCTCTGTGTAGTGCATGCGTGACAGTTATCGGCAGATCGCGTCCCGCTTGTTGGTGGTCATTCTGGTGTTCTCAGTAAAGTTCAAGGTGTGGTAACCCAACTCTACCAAGACTCACGGTGACCGCCGCCTTCAGCTCAGCAGCACACTCTTACACCCACCAAACGGGATGCGATCTGCGGCGGCTTGCCGAGCTGGCGGTTAATGTATCCGAGATCCGGAATTCCATTACTAGGTTCCAACGACTACCGGCTGTTTTATTTTTGCAGCCACCGCGTTGTACAGGTCTACATCGACCTCAGGTGCTGTAATCGACACCAGCAAACAATAGCGTGCCTGACTGTCGTAGCGACGCTGCGCCGGGCGCGTCTTCCACCATCCAGTTACAGGAAAAACACCAATCGCGCCACGGCTCGCCAGTTCCGCCGCAGTTCCAGTCCAAGCGTCGGAATGAATTGATCCCCGATGTCTCTTCTGCGGCCCGAGAGTCCAGTGTGGATCATTTCCTTGCACGGGGATTCCCTCCTCGGTTTGCTTAGCGGCCTCGTTTATGCGCGCAAGAAAATGGGCATCGGACTCGTAGGGGCGCTTCACGTCGAAGCGCAGTCCGTGCGACTCATAGCGATAGCGGGAGCGCACGCCGCGCGCCGACGGATTTGGCTCAATGAAGTAAGACAGCGTCACCCGCATCTTGACTTGTGTCTCGCCCAGGTTTTGCAGCTCCTCCACCGGCCAAGGCAGCCGATGCAAGTGCATTTCTCGCATCGAAGGCGCCTTATGCGGCTGCTTCTGAAATGGACGTATGACCTCCAGGGCAACCAGAGTCAACGAGTTCGAAGCACTCCAGAGCGCACGCTCCAGGTTTGGCACGCCGAACCCGCAATGTCGCACCAGCGTTTCATAGTCGGCCTTGGTCGGTTTCCTTCTCTGGAGAAACTGTCGGCGCATCGCGTCCGTCCATTCCGCCGAATGAACAATTAAGCCGCGAATTGCTTCCGGCCAGAGCCCGGGATATGCCGCCATCAGCTGGGCCGCCATCCGTGCGGCGAGCGCGGTGGCAGCACTTGTAGCCCGTGTGGTCGTAAAGAAGCGCTCAAGTGGCCGATAATTGGTCGTCAGCAAGCTTAGGCTGGGTAACCACACGGCGCTCAGGCTATCATTCGCCGCGTTTCCACCTTCAAACACGATGTCCGGCTTGAGCGGGCGATCAGCCTCCCAGCTACACGACGTCGTACTGAATGGGCTGAGGGCGCCTGCCGGCGCTACGGGCTGAGCGTCGGGGAGCTCGTTGAACTGTGTCAGTTCTGTATACGCCCCTACCGTGAGCGAGTTCCATGCTTGACCCGGATCATGAACCCCCTCGGCACCATTACTTGTCGGATACTCACGCCAGGCATTCGGGTCATCGATGTTGCCCGCGGATATCACGATCAACCGCGGAGCCTCGCCCTGGTTATCGGCGTCCGCTGCTAGACGATCAATCGCGGCCGACCATGCCGACGGGCGACCGCGGTCCCGATTGTCCGGCGTCGTTATCGCCATGCCGAATACGCGGCGCCGTTCAGGTGCGGTGATCTCCGGTCGCGCAACCGCCTGAACGGTCAAGTAGCCATGATGCTGTGCATCGCCTTCATTGTCGCCCGGCCAGCGCAGGAGCTTCACGGACTCGAGCCGATGAGGGAGCTCGATGGGCTCGTTGCCAGCCAGTGCTGGCGCCAGGTCGCCAAACAGGGCGAGACCAGCCAGCCCCGTTCCATGGCCTTGCTCATCGTCAACCACCCAGGCGGGATCAACTGTGTGACGATCAGTGTTCGCCAAAGCCGGTGCGAGAAGCCTATGGCCACTGTTTATTCCGGTATCCAGCAAGCAAACATGTGGCACGTCGCTGCCAGGTTCCGGATAACGGCTACGCCGTAACAGATCGTCGGCCCATTCTGGTTGCTCTGCTGGTAACAGTTCGTCGAAGAATGCTGCGGTATCCTTTGCCCGCCGTAGTTCGGCAATACTATTAAGGACCATCGCGGAGCGCTTCATCTGGCCGGCAGACGCGTACACCAATACAACCGTGCGCTCGGGAAAGTACAGTTCCCCTGGAGCAACACGCATGTTCGTGCTCTCGGCGAGTCGGCGGAAGGTCTCGATCGTGCCTTGCCGGCTATGGCGTACCGGCAGCCATACCTCCCACCAGAAGCTCTCCTCGTCGGCAGCCGGGAAGGTGTCGACAGTATCGGTCCACAATGCCCGCAGGCTGGCCGCGCGGATGCTGGCTATCGTGTCAATGAGTGGCTGGTTATCCCTCGCTTGCCCGCTTGCGCTCCGGCGTTCCGACAGATAGTCACGTAGAAGCTTCTCGAAGTGAGAAAGCTTGCCGTCCGGCACGAACACAGTCGCATAGGTGCGGTTACCCAAATGACGGACGTTTAGAAGTTCGATGCCGGAACGCTCGCGCGACAGGCGGTCAAAGGCCAGCTCAATGCCTGGAAAGCTCTCGAACTCCACCTGAAGCCCAAGCCCATCCTCCAGTCCGGCACCCTGTTGCGCTTGCCGCGCCCGATCGGCGGCCTGCTTTACCGTATCCAGCTGACCCAAGAGGGCTTGGCCATGGGTGAGACGATCCCGCGGCGCTACTTGGGGAGGTGGGACGGCGGGAGACGGGGGGCGATATGGCCTGCTCCCAGCAGTTCGTTCGAAAATAAAATGGCGTCGTTTGTCGTTAGGGTTGTCGGCCATGACGCAAAGGGGATCTTATCGTTCGTTTCTTCTCAACCTGGCAGCCATCGCCCGTCGCTCCTCCAACATTTGGCGTATATCCGCCTCGCCAATGTCGTCGCGATCATGAATTAGGGCGTCTTTCACCGCGTCCTCCGCCGCGCGCACGATCTCTGCGTGGTTCAATCCCTTACCGGCTTGTGCCAGGCTGGACCAGTCCACCTTGCCTAGGGGGAAACCAGCCAATCGCGTCTTTAGCAGATCGGCGACGCGGGCGTCATCCGGCAACTCATAACGCAGCACGTCGTCGAAGCGCCGCAAGAGAGCCTGATCCAGGATATCCGGATGATTGGTGGCGGCAACAATGAGGCTTTGGGAGCGGTCCTGCTCGATCATTTGCAGGAAACTGTTCAACACCCGACGGATTTCGCCCACGTCATTAGAACTGCTTCGCTGAGAGCCGATAGCATCGAACTCGTCGAAGAAGTACACGCCGCGGACGCTGGATGTCGCGTCGAATACGTGTCGCAGCTTCGCGGCAGTCTCTCCCATGTACTTCGTGATCAAGCCGTCCAGCCGTACCAAGAACAGTGGCAGACCCAATTCGCCAGCCAATACCGATGCCGTCATCGTCTTGCCAGTGCCGGGAGGGCCGACCAGGAGCAACTTGCGCCTCGGCGACAGACCGTGCTGCAGCAGACGCCCGGCATGACGCTGCTCGCGAATCACGCGCTGCAGCTGTTCTGCAAGCGTCTGGTCGAGCACCATGTCCACCAGGCGGGCTTTCGGATAATCGGCGCTGAGCAGTTCCGCCAGCTCCCCCCTCGGTCGACCGATCGGCACCGGGCGCGCCGCCCCCTGGCGGCGCTTGGCGACATCTACCAGCTCACGCAGCTCTTCGGCCAGCCTACCATGGCCGCGGCGCGCCTCGTGCGCGGCAAGTTGCAGCGCCACGCTGTAGAAGCGCTCGTCGTCGCCCTCTACGTGCGACCGCAGCAATGCCTTTAACTGATCTGCGCTGGCCATGACAACCTCCTCCGCGCTCAGGTGGCCATCATACCCGGAAAACCTTCATAACCTCGTCGCCAAGGTGATTTATCGCCAGATTTCGGCTTCGGGAAGAGGCGCGAGACATCCCTGTTCAAGCTCGCCCAGGCATCTTCGTCGATTTCCGCCTTCAGCGTAGTATTGAGCGCTTTATACGGGTCGTTTCCGCCTAGGAAGTAGGCGTGGCGGATAGAAAAGCTCTCCTCGTTGTAATCCGTGTCGATGAACCAGCAGGGGATGCCTTCGGGGCCGTCGGAGCGCACGCCACTTTTGGGGTCAAATACATCCACCCAGTGGATCTTGACCTGCAGCTGATTGCCCTCCTCCAGAATGTCGATGTCCGGCTCACCAGAAACAACAAACAGATCGCCTTTGCCGGTATTCTTGAGATCTTCAGCCATGTGCAAGTCGGCGTTCATGCGTGCTTTGAGTGCCGGTATGTGACCAAGCTTGTCGAAATCGGAGGCGTGTGCCTCGTAGTTGAAGGCGCAAGCAATCAGCACGTCAAATTCAGATCGCCCGCCTTGCAAGCAGCGGCCACCAAATCCGGACGGGCCACGGTGCCGAACTCCGGACCCGATGAAGATGGCAGCACGCTTCTCGATGCCGCCCTCTGGATCGATGTAGCGGCCTTCGGCGCAGATCAGCTCGCCACGCTAAGGCGGAAGCGAAGTAAGGTCGATCTTGTCTTGCTTGTGCGCCTGCCGAACCCCGGCCGTCTTGAGGTTCTCCAGGATCATCCCGACAAAGTCGCGTTTGTTGCCGTAGCCAGGGACGCTCTGATCGGCCGCCACCGCAGTGGTCATGTTGCTGAGCACCAGTTTATGTTCAGACGCGCAGCCGGCCGGCGCTCACTATTGTTGTGACTTTATTTCTCGCCGTACGGAACTCGGCGCCTTCCCCTACTCCACCGTCACCGACTTCGCCAGATTCCGCGGCTGATCCACGTCGGTGCCCTTGATGACGGCGCAGTGATACGCCAGCAGCTGCAGCGGCACGGTGTACACCGTCGAGGCCTGGAAATGGCTCACGTGCTTGGGCATGGTGAGCAGCGTCACCCCCTCGGAGGGCTGGATGCCGGCGTCGGGGTCGGCGAACACGAACAGCTCGCCGCCGCGCGCACGCACTTCCTGCATGTTCGACTTGAGCTTTTCCAGCAGGTCGTTGTTCGGCGCCACCACCACTACCGGCATGTCGGCGTCCACCAGGGCGAGCGGGCCATGCTTGAGCTCGCCGGCCGGGTAGGCTTCGGCGTGGATGTATGAAATCTCCTTGAGCTTGAGCGCGCCCTCCATCGCGATCGGGTGCATCTGGCCGCGACCGAGGAACAGCGCATGGT
>QGUO01000255.1 GCA_003242495.1 Pseudomonadota bacterium
ATATTGGTGAGCGCTTCGGCCACCGCCATGCGGCCGGACGCCGGCGCGTCGAGCAGCGCCAAGGGCGTGCGTTCGCCCATGGCCATGGCCTCGCCGCTGCGCGAGGTGTAATCCGACAGCGTCACCGCGACATCGCTCACCGGCACCTGCCACGGTCCGACCATGGGGTCGCGGCTGATCATGCCGCCCACCGAGCGGTCGCCGATGCTGATGAGGAAAGTCTTGTCGGCCACGGCGGGCAGGCGCAGCAGCCGATAGGCGGCCTCGCGCACCTCGAGCGCGCCCGCATCGAAGTCATCGGCGATGCCCGGCAGGCGCACCACGTCGCGGGTCATGCGCGGCGGCTTGCCGAGGATCACCTCGAGCGGCAGATCGACCGGCGCCGTGCCGAACAGCGGATCCTCCACTTTCAGCCAGCCATCGTCGGTCACCTCGCCCACCACCGCGTAGGGACAGCGCTCGCGCGCACACAACGTGGCGAAGAGTTCAAGGTGCTCGGCCGCGATCACCAGCACATAACGCTCCTGCGCTTCATTGCACCAGATCTCGAGCGGCGACAGGCCGGGCTCGTCCGAGGGCACCTTGCGCAGATCGATGCGCCCGCCGCGCGCGCTGTGCGCCACGGACTCGGGGATCGCGTTCGACAAGCCGCCCGCGCCCACGTCGTGGATCAGCAGGATGGGATTGCGCTCGCCGAGCGCCCAGCACTGGTCGATGACTTCCTGGGCGCGACGCTGGATCTCGGGATTGCCGCGCTGCACGGAGGCGAAGTCGAGCTCGGCGTCGCTCACGCCGCTGCCGACCGAGGACGCGGCGCCGCCGCCCAGCCCGATGAGCATGGCCGTGCCGCCCAGCACGATGATCTTCGCGCCCGGCGGCACGTCCGCCTTCTCCACGTGCATGCGCCGCACGTTGCCCACCCCGCCGGCAATCATGATGGGCTTGTGGTAGCCGCGCAGCGCCGCACGCTCGCGCGTGGGCACCTCCAGCTCGAAGGTGCGGAAATAGCCGAGGATGTTCGGCCGTCCGAACTCGTTGTTGAAGGCCGCCGCACCGATCGGGCCTTCGATCATGATATCGAGCGCCGAGGCGATGCGCTGCGGCCGACCGAGCTCGCGCTCCCAGGGCTGCTCGAAGCCGGGGATGCGCAGGTTGGACACCGTGAACCCCGCGAGGCCGGCCTTGGGCTTGCCGCCGCGGCCAGTGGCGCCCTCGTCGCGGATTTCGCCGCCCGAGCCGGTGGCCGCCCCCGGGAACGGCGAGATGGCCGTCGGGTGGTTGTGCGTCTCGACCTTCATGAGAATGTCGATCGGCTCGTCGCTGAACCCGTACGCGTGCGACTCGACATCCGCGAACCAGCGCCGTCCCGTCGGCCCGGCAATCACGGCCGCATTGTCCCGATAAGCCGACAGCACGCCCTCGGGGCTGCGCTCGTGGGTGTTGCGGATCATGGCGAACAGCGACTTCGGCTGGCGCTCGCCGTCGATGATCCAGTCGGCATTGAAAATCTTGTGACGGCAGTGCTCGGAGTTCGCCTGCGCGAACATCATGAGCTCGACGTCGGTCGGATCGCGCCCCAGGCGCCCGAAGCTGTCGACCAGGTAATCGATTTCCTCGTCCGAGAGCGCCAGGCCGAGCTCACGGTTCGCCTGCTCGAGGGCGTCCCGCCCATCGCGCCCCAGCGGCACCGTGACCAGCGGCCGCGGCGACTCCTCGGCGAACAGCCCGGCCGCGGCGTCGTAGGAAAACACCGCCGCCTCGGTCATCCGATCGTAAAGCAGCGGCGCCAACGTCTCGAGGGCCGGCCCCTCGGGCGGGTGCGCACCCGGCCCGAGCTCAAGCGTGTAGGCGATCCCACGCTCGATGCGCATCACGGCTTTCAGGCCGCAGACATGCGCGATGTCGGTGGCCTTGCTCGACCACGGCGAGATGGTGCCGGGGCGCGGAATGACCACGATCAGCGCGGTGGGTCCGCCGGGCTCGCGGCGCGCGCCAGGCTCCTCGCGCGGGCCGTAGGTCAAAAGCGCATCGAGCACGCGGCGCTCCTCGGCCTCGAGCGGCCGTTCGGTCGCGACGAAGTGCACGTACCGCGCATCGAGCGCCGCAATGTCCGGCGCCCGTCCGCGCAGCGCGGCAAGCAGTTTCTGTAAGCGGAAATCGGAGAGTGCGGGCGCGCCGGGAAGTGTCAGCATTGTGGGGCTTTGCGAGGGGGCTCCCGGGAGGGGAGCACGCAACAGCCGCCATTATCTCATGTTTGTGGCCTGCTTGTCGGCGGCCTACTTGCGGGTGCCTCCGTCGCCGGGCGTGTAGATGACGGGAAACTGGGTGACGTTCGAGCCCTCGGCGTTGCTGATCTTGCTCACGCCCTGCTTGCGCACCTCGTCGATGCGCAGCACCGAGTGCAGCGGCAGGTAGGTGCGTTTGACGCCTTCGAACTCTGCCCGGACCTTCTCCTCGGAGGGATCGACCACCACGCTCGAGCGCTCGCCGAACACCAGCTCCTCGACCTCCACGAATCCGAACAGCGAGCCATGGCTCACCTTGCGGGCATAAATCTCATACACCTTGCCTTGATTGGCGAAAACGACCTTAAAAATGTGACTCGCTGCCATAAGCTTCCGCAAAGGGATTGATAGGCTGGGCGCATCTTACATAGTGCGGACACGGTCGTCAGCCGACCGCATCACGCACGTACCGAACGGCTTCGGAAATTCGACGCGTCGCGCCCGGTTCAACGCATGGCACTTAAACTGCGGGTCATCAGCGATCATTACAAGGCGCTCGGCAAGCGCAGCTCGCGGCTGTTCGGGGTCACCGGGGGGCGCATCGGGCGCGCCCTGGACAACGACTGGGTACTGCCCGACCCCGACCGCTACGTCTCGAGCCATCACTGCCGCGTGAGCTTCCGCGCCGGCAAGTGGATCCTGGAGGACACGAGCACCAACGGCGTGTTCATCAACGGCTCGGACACGCCGGCGTCGGTCCACGGGCCTTATACCCTCAAGGACGGCGACCGGCTGCGCCTGGGCGAGTACGAGCTGTTGGTGAGCATCGATGAGCGCAACGACTTCCCGCCCGATGCCAGCGGCCAGATGCCCGCGCCGCGCGGTGCCGACCCGGCGCCCGTGGAAGACCTGGGCGAAGAGCTCGACCTGACCGATCTGCTCGCCGACGGCGCCATGCTGTCGGCGTCCGATGCACCGCGCGGCCCGGACAAGAGCCCGCGTCCGGCGCAGCGCCCCACGCAAAGCGGCTTCGCCTCGCTGTTGGAG
This sequence comes from Pseudomonadota bacterium, assembly GCA_003242495.1. GTDB lineage: Bacteria > Pseudomonadota > Gammaproteobacteria > Steroidobacterales > Steroidobacteraceae > Steroidobacter. Next base: position 3,273 of record QGUO01000255.1, read on the forward strand.
ATGAGCGGTGAAGTCCCGGGCCTCGCTGCGCCGCCACCCGCGACGCCGGGCACCCGCAACGAGGACTGGCAGATGCAGACCCGGCCCTATGACCGGCGCACGCTGGCCGCGCTGACCTCGCCCGCCGCGCTGGCGCGCGAGCCGCGGCGCACATCCGCCGAGCCGGAGCGCCCGCGTCGCACCCTGGAGCGCTCGGGAGAAGTCGGCGAGGGCATCGAGGCGTTCTGCCGCGGCGCGGGCATCGATCCGAGCGCCCTTGACCGCGACACCCAGAACGCACTGCTCACGCTCGCCGGGCAGATGCTGCGCGAGACCGTGCTCGGCCTCATGGAAGTGCTCAAGAGCCGCACCGATGCCAAGAGCCGCCTGCGGCTCGACCAGACGACCATCCAGCCGCGCGAGAACAATCCGCTGAAGTTCTCCGCCAGCGTCGACGAGGCGGTGGTCAGGCTGCTCGATCCGCACGGCAGCCGCTTCCTTGGGCCGATCGAAGCGATACGCGACTCCTTCGCGTCCATTCGCAGTCACCAGAGCGCGACCACGGCCGCGATCCAGGCCGCGGTGGATGGGCTGATGAAGCGCCTCGAGCCGCGCGAGCTCGAGGAGCGTTTCGCCCGCGGCCTGCGCCGCGGCGCCTTGCTCGGTGCGGCGAACAAGATGAAGTACTGGGATCTCTACACGGAGTTCTACAACGCGCTCAACCAGCGCAATGAGCAGGGCCTGCCGCAGGTCTTCGCCGAGGAATTCGCGCGCACCTACGCCGCACGCGAGAAAAAGAAGTGACCCGCCGCCCCGGCCGGCGGCGCTAGCCGCGGTCGACCTCCACGATGAGCTCGCGTTGCGCCGGCGGCCCGGAGTCCGCCGCGACCCAGTCGAGAATGTCGAGGTACCCGCGGATGTTGTCCACGAAGCGCACCGGCTCCCAGCCGCGCGCGTAGCCGCGTCTCACCCGCTTGTACCAGCGCGCCTGGGTGAGCAGCGGCAGGTGCTCGCGAACGTCCGCCCAGGAGTCCGGGTTCTTGCCGTGCAGCTGCGTGAGGATGCGTGCATCCTCCAGGTGTCCGAGGCCCACGTTGTAGGCGGCCAGCGCGAACCAGGTGCGATCCGGTTCCGAGATGCGCTTGGGGATCTGGTTGCGCACCGCCACCAGGTACCGGGCGCCGCCGAAGATGCTTTCGCGGGGGTCCAGGCGGTCCTTGACGCCCAGCGAGCGCGCCGTGTCCGAGGTGAGCATCATCAGGCCGCGCACCCCGGTCGGCGACCTGGCCAGCGGGTCCCAATGCGATTCCTGATAACCCACGGCGGCCAACAGGCGCCAGTCCACGCCGACCTCCGCGGCCGCTTCACGGAACCACTGTCGGTAAAGCGGCAGGCGCGTCTCGATGTGCTCGATGAAGACCCGCGCGGAAATGTAATCGAACCGATCGGTGGCGCCGTAGTAGCTGTCGAGCACCTCGGCGAGCCGGCCTTCGGCCTTGAAGGTCGCGAAAAAAGCCGTGACCCGGCGCAGCAGACTGGGATCGCGTGCATCCACCGCCCAGGCGAGCGGCTTGCCTTCGGACAGGTCGAAGGCGATGCGGATGTCCGGATGAAACGCGCGGCTGATGGCGAACTCGTTGGAGTCGGCCACCGTGTAGCTGAACTCGCGGCGCGACAGCCGGTAGAGCAATTCCTCGGTCTCGGCGGCCGGGTTTTCCACCCAGGTGAGATTCGGGAAATTGCGGCGCTTGTCCTCGAGCGTGGCCACGTGCGCGCTGCCCGCCACCACTTCGATGTGCCCCGCCGCGGCCTGCTGCAGGTTGCGCGGGCGCCGATCGCCCGCGCGGAAGATCAAGTGCTCCTTGACCTGCTGATAAGGCGGGCCGAACTCGGTTTGCGGCGGCAATGTCACGCCGCGGGTCAAGCCGGCCGCGGCGATGTGCGCACGCCGCGAAGCCAGCTCGCTGAGCGCATCGGCGACGTTCGGGACCGAGTAGATGTGCAGCCGCACGCCGAGCTCGGCGGCGAAGCGGCTGGCCAGGTCGAACTCCGGGCCCTGCGGCCCCGCCGCGCCCAGGTAGTACGCGCTCGGCAAATTGCGCGTGACGACGCGCAGCTCGCCCTCACGCAGGATTTGCTCGAGCACCGAGGGCGGCTGCGAGCAGGTGGCAAGCAACAAAGTGGCGGCAAGCGCCAGCGCGGCTTTCAACGGCCAGAAAATCCCGATGACACAGACCGCGTAAGCCTACCTTGGACACGCCGGCGCGGGCGCAAATGTTGCGAAAACACAACATCTGCGCAGTACTGCATGCGGGCCCCGCGCAGGGATGATCCGCCCCCTCGTCGGGGTGCACAGGCACCTTGGGTCCTGCTTGACCGTGCCTTGGGGGCGCCAGGTCCCGCC
>QGUO01000659.1 GCA_003242495.1 Pseudomonadota bacterium
GTGATGCCGGGCGACAACGTGCGGATGTCGGTGGAGCTGATTGCGCCGATCGCGATGGAAGAGGGTCTGCGCTTTGCGATCCGCGAGGGCGGGCGGACCGTCGGCGCCGGTGTGGTGTCGAAGATCCTGAAATAGTACTTTTCGGACGGGGTCGCGCCGGCGCGCGACCCCGCTGAAACCGCGAGCCAACCCCGTCAGATCGAACAGGCATTTCCATGGCAACGAACCAGAACATTCGCATCAGGCTCAAGGCGTTCGACCACCGCCTGATTGACAATTCCGCGCGCGAGATCGTCGAGACCGCCAAGCGCACCGGCGCGACCGTGCGCGGCCCGGTGCCGCTGCCGACCAAGATGGAGCGGTTCACCGTGCTGATCTCGCCCCACGTCAACAAGGACGCGCGCGACCAGTACGAGATCCGCACCCACAAGCGGCTGATGGACATCCTGAATCCCACGGACAAGACCGTGGACGCCCTGATGAAGCTCGAGCTTCCTGCGGGCGTGGACGTACAGATCAAGCTCAACTGAGCGGATCGGCCAACGCACGATCCGCGCCGCCGGCGGGACGCCCGTCCCGCATCGGATGCAGCGGCGGCAGCGCGGGGAACTTTCCGCGCCGACCAGCATCGACTCCTGACGATTCCTGGGATCGGCCTCGCCCGGACACGATCGGACGGATCGACGGGCTTCCGGCGGGACGCGACTCCCAGCGCCAGCCGGCTCTCAGGTTCGGGCTTGCAATACGGCCCGACGTGACTATAATTCGCGCCTCTTTGCGCCGAGGTCTGGCCCTGACGGGGTACCGCTCGAGCGGCGTGACCGGGACAGCCCGGTCGGCCCCTCCTTCGGACCTGCTTTTTAGCGTCGCCAGACCGGCCCCCGGGCGGGCGGCGCGTCGAGTCGCTTCGCGCAGTAATGCGCAGGTGCTAATTCCGAGACGCGGCAGCCAATCGCAGCTGCCGCCTTGAAACAGTCGCTGTACCGGGCGTCAGCCGGGTGCCGCACGAATAAGAGGACATACGATGAGCGCTGCCAAGACGCTAGGTCTGGTCGGTCGCAAAGCGGGCATGACGCGCGTCTTCAACGAGGCGGGCGAGTCCGTGCCGGTGACCGTCATCGAAGCACTCCCGAACCGGGTAACCCAGGTTCGTACCGTGGAGAACGACGGCTATCGTGCGCTGCAGGTGGCCTTCGGCAGCCGCAAGCCCTCGCGTCTGTCCAAGCCGCTCGCCGGGCATTACGCCAAGGCCAAGGTCGAGCCGGGTGAGGCGCTGGTCGAGTTCCGTCTGGCCGACGGCGAGGGCGACGACCTCGCCCCGGGCGCCGAGATCAAGGTGGATCTGTTCGAGGCCGGCCAGATCGTCAACGTCACCGGCACCACCAAGGGCAAGGGCTTCGCGGGCGTGATGAAGCGCCACAACTTCGGCGGCTTGTCCTCCAGCCACGGCGTGTCCGTGTCGCACCGCTCGCCCGGCTCCATCGGCCAGCGCCAGACCCCGGGCCGCACGCTGCCGGGCAAGCGCATGGCCGGCCACATGGGTGTCGAGCGCCGCACGGTCGAGAACCTCCAGGTCGTACGGGTGGATGCCGAGCGCAACCTCCTGCTG
>QGUO01000660.1 GCA_003242495.1 Pseudomonadota bacterium
GCCGAGCACGATCAGCAGGGACAGCGTGACCTGCACCAGGCTGCCCGCCCCGGCCGCCGACGCCTGCTCGGCCGCTTGGGGCGCAGCGAACGGCCGCTCGGCCGCGCCGGCCGGCCCGTTCGCGAGCATGCCCAGCAGCCAAAGCGGCGTGACGAGCGCCGCCTGTCGCACGGCGCGCAGCGTGTTCCTCAACATGATCTGCCCAATGATCTGCCGGGTGGTCACCTGAGCTTCCGGATGCGCTCGGCGGGCGAAATCACATCCGTCAGACGGATGCCGAACTTGTCGTTGACCACCACGACCTCGCCGTGCGCGACCAGCGTGCCGTTCACGAACACGTCGAGGGGCTCGCCCGCGGCGCGATCGAGCTCGACCACCGAGCCCTGGTTGAGCTGCAGGAGGTTGCGGATGGGAATGCGCGTGCGGCCGACCTCCATGGACAGCGTCACCGGAACGTCGAGGATCACCTCGAGATTGACGTCGCGCGCGCTTTCCGAGGGTGCTTCGCCCTGAAGGTCGTTGAACTCCGCGGTGCGTGGGGATTCCTGGGGGCTGGCGCTCATGTGGCAGCTCCTTCGCTGGTCGTAGGCTTGGTGGTGAGCAGGACGTCGAGGATCTTCGGCTTCTGGCGCGTGACGCGCTCGTCGATCTGCACGGCCTGCATGCCGCGCGAGACACCGAACTTGCCGCGAAAGATCGGCACGTCTTCGGCCATGATCGTCGCGCGGCCGTTGAAATCGCAGGGCACGATGTCGCCGGGCTTGAGGGCGAGCAGTTCGCCCATGGTGATGCGGCCGCGGCCGAGCACGGTGGTGAGGTCCACCTCGGCGTCCTCGATCTCCTCCTTGAGCGCCTGCATCCAGCGCTCGTCGTGCTCCACCCGGTCGCTGGCCACGCCGGCATCGAGCAGCTCGCGCAGCGGCTCGATCATGGCGTACGGCATGGTGATATGGACGTCCCCTCCGCCACCGTCGAGCTCGATGTGGAAACTGGTGATGACCACGATCTCGGTCGGGCTCACGATGTTGGCGAAATGCGGATTGATCTCGGTATTGAGATACTCGATGTCGATGCGCGCGACGTTCGACCAGGCCTCCTTGGCGTCGGCAAAGATGTGCTTGAGCAACATCTGGATGACGCGCGTCTCGGTTGCCGTGAACTCGCGTCCCTCGATCTTGGCAAAGCGCCCGTTGCCGCCGAAGAAGTTGTCCACCACGGCGAAAATGAACTTCGGATCGAGGACCACCAGCCCGGTGCCGCGCAGCGGCAGCACCCGCACCAGATTGAGACTGGTCGGCACATGCAGCGAATGCACGTATTCGCTGAACTTCTGCATCTTGATGGGCGCCACCGCCACCTCCGGCGCGCGGCGCAGCATGTTGAACAGGCTCGTGCGGAACAACCGCGCGAAGCGCTCGTTGATCATCTCGAGCGTGGGCATGCGCCCGCGCACGATGCGCACCTGGTTGGTGAAATCGTAGGCGCGCACCTCGCCGGGCGCCGGTTCGGCCTCGGTATCCACCGCGCCGCTGTCGACGCCATGCAGGAGGGCGTCGATTTCGTCTTGATTGAGGATGTCGTTGCCGTGCATGGAACAAGCGACCCTTCC
>QGUO01000256.1 GCA_003242495.1 Pseudomonadota bacterium
GGCAGGCGCCGAGTCCGGGATCACTCGGCGAAGATGCCCTTGAGCATCGGCTTGACGTGCAGCGTCACCGCCTCCTCGCGGCTCACGTCCGGAATCCAGGTGGGGCACTCCGCTGCCGCGGTCAGCGTGGCGTCGAACAGCTGTGCGGCAATGAACGGATCGACGGGTCGCATCGAGCCCTCCGCGATGCCATCGGCAATCAGGGCGCCGAACCGGTCATTGATGTGGTTCGCTTCGTCGACGGTCTGGTTCCGTATCGCCTCCGGCAGGGCGGGCAATGCCGAGCTGCGCAGCAAGGGGCCTCGCTCGGACAGTTGATAGTTCACCAGAGTGCTGGCCGCCGCGGCGAGTCGGTTCCAGTGATCGCCGGGCAGCTCCGCGATCGCGGCTTGCACACGTCGTATCGTGTCCGCGCTGCGCTTGAAGCATTCGAGGACCAAGTCGTCCTTCGCCTCGTTGTGGTGATAGAACGAGCCCTTGGTCACATTGAGTCGTGCAGAGATCTTCTCCACCGACGCGCCCCGATACCCACGCTCGTTGATCAGTCGGGTGGCTGCGATCAGGAAGGTTTCGCGCGGCGACATCTCCGTCGGGGCCAGCTCGGCGATCGCCAGCGCAGGTGCCTGCCAGGGGCGTTCCTCGAGACCCAGGCCGTTGGCGAGGATGTCGTACATCCGCTCGCCCAGGCGATCGTAATCTTCGATGTCGTAGCGCGGCAGCCAGGCCATCGCCGAGAACACCTGTTGCCGCAAGAGGTGGACACGAGCGGCGCGAGTGCGCCCATCCATCCACTCCAACTCGGGAGCGACGAACAGGCCGTGGAGCTTGTCGAACAGGCGCGCGCAGGCAGCGAGCACCTGGTCGCGCTCCGGGTTCTGCAGCGCACGCACGTCGTACAACGCTGCAATGGGCGGCGCTTCGCCCAGCGCGATTCTGCGACGCAGGTCGAGATACGATTCGAGCAGCCGCTTGAGCCGCGCACGCGGATGAGGCGCACGCAGAGCTTCGGAAACGAGCGCATCGAAACGCTCGATGCTGTCCAGGAAACAGGCGACCGCCAGCGTCTCCTTCTTCTTGAAATAGTAGGTGACGCTCGTCGTGATCAGCCCGACCCGCGCAGCGACGCGAGCCAGCGTCATGCCTTTGACGCCGTCCCGATTGAGGATGTCGGTGGCAGCGGCGAGGATGTCCCGCTTCTTGCGGGCATAACGCGCGGTGGCGGTGCCGGAGCGGGCGGCGTGGGCGTGCGGCTGCACGGCTGCCATCTGGTCTTCTGATGTGGACATACGTGTCTTGAGCCCTCGCCTTGCCAGTGTGGGCTTGGCGGCGGCCTCGTGCCGTGTTCCGCGGCCAGCCACCTTGCTCCCGCTCGGTCCGCTACCTGGTGTGGTGATCTCGAGGCGCGGATCGTTTGAAACGATGGGCCGGAACGGTTGCGTCCGACGCAGCGTCCTCGGCCGTCCGACTATATCCGGCGGGTTTGCAAGCGGCCAAGAACTTGTCAGATCTTTGCCAGTCATTGACCTTGAGCGAAGGGCGTGTGCCCATCGTGGCGGGCAGCGCCACTCGTTGCCCGCTCAATCGAAGTGCAGTCAGAAGATCTCGAAGAGGCCGGCTGCACCCATGCCGCCCCCAATGCACATGGTCACCACGCCGTAACGCGCGCCGCGGCGCTTGCCTTCGATGAGGAGATGTCCGGTCATGCGGGCGCCCGACATGCCGTATGGATGGCCGACCGCGATGGCGCCGCCGGATACGTTGAGCAGCTCGTTGGGAATGCCGAGCCGGTCCCGGCAATAGACGACCTGGCAGGCGAACGCCTCATTCAGCTCCCATAAATCGATGTCGTCCATCGTCAACCCGGTGCGCTCGAGCAGCTTGGGCACTGCGAACACCGGGCCTATGCCCATTTCGTCCGGATCGCAGGCGGCTACCGCCATGCCGCGATAGGCACCCAGCGGCTCAAGGTTGCGCCGCGCGGCTTCCTTGGCCTCCATCAGCACCAACGCGGCGGCTCCATCGGAGAGCTGCGAAGCGTTGCCGGCCGTGATGAAGCGACCTTGGGCGATCCGCTGGCCTCCCTTGAATACGGGCTGTAACGCCTGGAGGTCGGCCAGCGTGGTCTTCGGCCGATTGCCTTCATCGAGCTTCAGCGTCACGTCCTTCTGCGAGGTGGCGCCCGTCTCCTTGTCGGTGACGATCATGGTCGAGGTGGGCGGCGCGATCTCGGCGGCAAAGCGGCCTTCGGCCTGCGCCTGTGCGGTGCGGCGTTGGGATTGCAGTGCATACTCGTCCTGCACCTCGCGGCTTACCTGGTAGCGCTCGGCCACGATCTCGGCCGTCTCGATCATCGTCATGTAGATCTGCGGCAGGTTCTGCACGAGATATGGATCCGCCGCGCGAAAGCGGTTCATCTTGTCGTTCTGCACCAGCGATATCGATTCCACGCCGCCGCCCAGCGCGACATTCATGCCATCGACGATGATCTGTCTCGCGGCGATCGCGATGGCCATCAAGCCCGAGGCGCATTGGCGGTCCACGGACATGCCCGGCACGCTGGTCGGCAGCCCGGCGCGCAGCAACGCCTGGCGAGCGACGTTGCCCCCTGTCGAGCCCTGCTGCAGGGCACAACCGAGGATCACGTCTTCGACCTCGCCCGGCTCGAGGCCGGCGCGTTGAACGGCTTGCGCGATGGCGTGGGCGGCAAGCTCCTGACCCTGTGTATCGTTGAAGGCGCCGCGATAGGCTTTGCCAATGGGTGTCCGGGCGACGGAAACGATCACGGCTTCACGCATGCTGGCCCCCGGGTAATGTGGATGGTGCCGATGTCTTGCCGGCGCCATCGCCGGCTCAGCCGGCACGTCTTCACTTGAGATCCTGGAAGCGCTGCCCGGCTGCCGCCAGGCGCTCGAGCAGCGGTGAAAGCTTGAACTCCGGTCCGAGCTTGGGAGCGTACTGTGCGAGTCGCGCAACCACGGTCGCGAGCCCGACGGAATCGGCGTAGAACATCGGTCCGCCCCGATACGCCGGCCAGCCGTAACCATTGACCCAGACGACGTCGATGTCCGAGGGCCTGAGCGCGATGCCTTCTTCAAGAATGCGCGCGCCCTCGTTGATCATCGGGTAGAGGCAGCGCTCGAGGATCTCCGCATCGGTAAGCTGCCGCGGCGTGGCGCCGTGGCGGGCCATGAAATCGCGCACGAGCTGCTCCGTTACGGGTGAGGGGCTCGGTGTGCGGTTCTCATCGTAGTCGTACCAGCCGGCGCCGGTCTTCTGGCCGAGGCGGCCCATCTCACACAGCGCATCGCGCAGCGTCGCGCCGGTGGACGTCTGGCGATTCCAGCCGATGTCGAGACCCGCCAGGTCCGCCATGGCGAACGGGCCCATCGGCAAGCCGAATTCGTAAAGCACCCGATCGATGTCCCATGGCAGGGCGCCTTCGAGCAGCATCGCTTCGGCCTGCCGTTGACGCGCGAACAACATGCGGTTGCCGACGAAACCGGGACAGACCCCGACCACGACAGGAACCTTGCCGAGGGTCTTCGCGAGCTGCAAAGCCGTGGCGACCGCCGTGTTCGAGGTGCGGCGCGCGCGCACGACCTCGATGAGGCGCATGACATGTGCCGGCGAGAAGAAGTGCAGGCCGATCACCGCCTCCGGGCGCCGCACTGCCGTGGCGATCTCGTCGACATTCAAGCCGGAGGTGTTGGTCGCCAGGATGGCGCCCTGCTTGGCGATGTCGTCGAGGCGGGCGAAGACCTCCTTCTTGAGCTGCATGTCTTCGAACACCGCTTCGATCACCAGGTCGCAGTCGGCAAGCTGCTGGAGCGACGACGTTCCTTGGATCAACGCCATGCGACGCTCCACGTCTTCGAGCGACAGGCGCCCGCGTCGTACGCTGAACTCATAGTTGCGGCGCACGATGCCCAGCCCGCGCTCGAGCGCCGCCTCGCTGGTCTCGACCACGGTGACCGGAGTGCCGGCGTTCGCGAAGCTCATCGCGATGCCGCCCCCCATCGTACCGGCGCCGACGATGCCCACGCGGGTCACCGGGACCGTGGGCGTGTCGGGCGCCAGGTCGGGAACTTTCCAGACTTGGCGCTCGGCAAAGAATATGTAGCGCTGCGCGGCGGACTGAGGACCCTGCAACAGTTCCTCGAAGAGCTCACGCTCGACCGCGAGGCCTTCCTCGAACGGCAGATTCACGGCCGCCTCGATGCAGCGAATGGCGTACTCAGGCGCGAGAAATCCACGAAACTTGCGCGCGTTGGCTTCGCGGAACTCTGCAAACAGCTCCGGCCGCCCACGGGCGGGCAGCACGTTGTCGTCGACGTCGCGGATCTTGCGCAGCGGCATCTTCTCGGCAAGCACCTTGCGTGCGAACGCGATGGCGCCTGCGCGCAGCGCGCCTTCGCCGACCAGGTCGTCGATGAGCCCGAGCTGCAGGCAGGTTCGCGCATCGACATGGCGGCCGCTGGTGATCATCTCCAGCGCCTTCTCGGGGCCGACGATGCGTGGCAGGCGCTGGGTGCCCCCCGCGCCGGGCACCAGTCCGAGGTGCACTTCCGGCAAGCCACATCGAGCCGAGGGCACGGCCACGCGATAATGGCAGCACAACGCCACTTCCAGGCCGCCGCCCAGTGCAGTGCCATGAATCGCGGCGATGACGGGCTTGGGCGATCCCTCGAGCGCATCTTCCACGTCGTACAGGCTGGGCGGCTGTGGCGGCTTGTCGAATTCCGTGATGTCCGCGCCGGCGATGAATGTGCGCCCTGCGCACATGAGCACGATGCCTTGAACCTCGGGATTGCCGACCGCTTGCTTCACCGCGGACTGGATGCCCTCACGCACGGCGAGCGACAGGGCGTTCACCGGCGGAGAGTCGATGGTGAGGACGGCGATGCCATCTTCGACAGTCAGGTCGGTCACGGCATTGATTGCCGCCATCGATGTACCCCCTTGCAGCCAGTACGTTCGTGCCCTCCTTGCGAGCGGGGCACACAGCGTCCGCCTTGGATGCTTGCAGCGACTCGCGCGCTGCGCGTTTCGCGGCGCCACGGAACAGTATGCGCCGGTCGTCATTATAGGCGCACTTGGCACGGCAGGGACTTTCGTACGAACAATCCGCAGTGCCGGCCGTCTCGCGTAGGAATCCGCTTGCCGAAGCAAGATCCGGCGTCTGGATCCGGGTCCTTGGCGCATGATGTGCGCAGGTGCTTGCGGATATCATGGCATCCGGTCTTGCGGAGCGGGGCGTGATGTCCAGTTACGGTTGGCCCCTGCAGGGGGCGGCTGTGCAGGGAGTGTGCGGCGTCGGCGCGTCGCGAGCCTGGAACCTGCGCATCGTCGAGGTCGGTCCGCAGGGCAAGCGTCCGAGGCACTGCTCCTGGCGCAGCGCCTTGGGCGATGGGCTTCGCTGCGTCTGAAGCGCCAATGTCGGCCTGTCGGCATGCCGTCACGTTGTATACCGCGTCGCTGCTGCTCATGGTGCTTGGCTCGGTGCTCGCGGCGCGGCGCTTTCCGGGCGGTTTCGATATCGCCTACACAGTGATGTCGGCGCTTGCATCACGCAAGCACAATCCTGAAGGCGGAATGTGGTTTTCGGGCGCGCTCGCCGTCGCCATGATCCTGCTG
>QGUO01000257.1 GCA_003242495.1 Pseudomonadota bacterium
GTCGTGCTGAGGTCGCCCGGCTGCGCGCTGCGCAGCCATTCGAGGAACGCCGGGACGGCGGGATCGCCCTCGGGCGGACCCCACGGCGCGAACTCCACGGCGCTGGCGGGGTCGTACGGGCCTTCCTTCACCTCCAAAAACGCCGCGCCGTCCGTGCAGGCCACGATCGTGTGCCAGGTCATGCGCGGCAGTTCGTACGCGAACTCAGGTCCGCCCGCAGCCACGGCATAACGAGCAGTGACCCTCCCGTCGTCCTCGAAGGTGATCACCTCGAACCGACCGCGCAGCACCAGCGCCAGCTCCGATTTCGCATGATGCCGATGCGGCCGGAAGTACGATTCGCGGTCGGCCACGACGAAGAATCGCTGCACGGGATCGGCAGCCGAGCCATGGATGTTGTGGTGCGTGCGACGACGCGGGCTGCTCGCGGCTTTCGCGGCGAGTTCGTCCAGCAGATTCGTGGAAAAGACTTTCATCGGCAACGAGTATACCAATGCGCGATGGGACCTTCCGCGGGGCCCGGCCGGGGCAACCCCGGCCGGCGTCGTCCAACGACGGTCAATGCAGGCGCTGATTCTGCGGCGGCGACGCAAGGCGCCGTGACACCACATACTCGGACCGCGGTTCCCGGACCTCGGCGGGGAGCGTGACAGAATCCCCGCGGTCCTCGTCGTGCGGGCCGTGGCGCATGGCAGCCGTGCGCAGATGTACCGAATCGAGCCGCCGGATGGACTCGTCGATCAACTCGCCGGCCATCTCGATGAGCGCCGGATAATAGGGTCCATCCGCGCGCATGGCCTCGTCCGCCTCCATCGCCGCCACGGTGCAGGCAAGCAGTGAGTGCGCTTTCATGAGCCTGAGTCGTTCCTCCTCGACGACTTCGCCCACCGTCTCGGGCAGCGACGGGGGAGTGCGGTGCGGGGCAGGGCGGGGCTTCGACACGTTGCGCTTGGCCATGGTCGTACTCCTTACGATGGCGGATTCAGTCCCGCTGCGGCCGTGGCGACGGGCCCGTCAGGTTGGCGGGTCCGATCGCGCCCGCTGCCGAAGGTCCGGCGCACGCGGTGCTCGGCGAACAGGCAGGATCATACGCTCGAAACCATCGGCTGTACATATATACAGTCTGCGATTGCCGAGCGGATGCTCAGCGTTTCTGACGCGACCCGGGCGCACGCCTAAGCGATTGCCGTCGAACGCTAATGGTTTCACACGGCGCGCTCCCCGCCGTGGCATGCGTACACTGTTCGCGGGCCGCGAATGCGTCGTTCATGACCGCGAAGTCACAGAGGGGGGTTGTCCTGCGCGCTGCCGTGGAAGCCGAGGTCGCACGCGCTCACGATGTAATACAACGCTGGTTCGCTCGTCTTTCCGGTTATCGCAAATGGAGTGCCGCGGCAGCGGGCGTCCTGCTCGTGACGTTCGGGTTGGTCGTGGCCTACGGCTGGGTGGCACAGGTGCCGGCCCTGGTCCAGCCGCACCCGGAATGGTCGTCCATGAAATTCAACACCGCGCTGTGCTTCATCACGCTCGGCGTGGGTCTGCTCGCCCTGATTTTCGGCGCGCGCGGCGCAGCCCTGGCATGCGCCGTCCTGGTGGCCGTCGTTGCGGCGCTGGTGCTGATGCAGCACGCCTTCGGCGTGGATTTGTCGATCGACGAGTTGTTCGTCAGTGACTACTTGACACCCCCCGAGCAAGAGCCGGGGCGCCTATCGCCCATGAGCGCCATTTTGCTGATGGTCGGCAGCTGGGTGCTCGTGCTGCTGTGGTCCGGGTACGCCGTCTGGCGTACCGCCCTGGCCGGCATCCTGGCGTCGTTGATCGCCGGCGTGGCGCTGTCCGCGCTGATGGGGTATGTGGCGCGCGCGCCCGCCTCCACCATGCTGACGATCCCCGGAATCCCGGTGCTGGGGGCGTTGGCCTTCATCGTGTTCGGCGTCGGCTGCGGCGCCTACGCAGCCACGCTGGAGACGGATCACCTGCCGCGCTGGCTGCCCTGGGCAGCCCTGATTGCCGGGTTCGCCTGCACGTTCTCGCTGGGCGCCGCGTTGCTTCCTGCGCTGGGCCGGCAATCCCGGGTTCCGGAACTGGTGATCGCGGTCGGCGCGACATTGTCGATTCTCATGGCCGTCTCTTTGCAGGCCTATCGCCGCCTCGACGCGCAGGGCGTGCTCGTGCGGCGCGCGCTCGCCAAACGCGAGGAGGCGCTGCGTGCAAGCGAGCTTGCCGAACACCGCCTGCGTGACTCTTTGCAGGAGAAGGAGCTGTTGCTCAAGGAAATCCACCACCGCGTGAAGAACAACCTGCAAGTGGTCGCGAGCCTGCTCGCGCTGCAGGCGGCGCGTTCCCGTGATTCGCAATCGCGCGAGATGCTCGAGGATTGCCGCCAGCGGGTGCTCAGCATGGCCATGGTGCATCAAAAGCTCTACGGCGCCAGCGACCTGCAACGCATCGACCTCGGGACGCTGGTGCAGGACATTGCGGGTATGCTCGTCGGGTCGCAGGACCGCGCCGCGATCGAGGTCCTGTTCGACTTGGAGCCGCTCGTGGTGGATATCGAGACGGCGTTCCCGGCCAGTCTCATCGCCAACGAGCTGATCACCAATTGCCTGAAGCACGCCTTCGTCGGGCGTGACCACGGCATCATGCGCATCGTCACGCGCCGCGAGCCGCATGGCCGCGGCCGCATCGTGGTGAGCGACGACGGAATCGGTGGCGTGACCAGCGAGACCTTTACCCCTGGCGGCTCGCTCGGCTCGACCATCGTGCGCGCGTTGGTGCGCCAGCTCGACGGCGAGTTGTCCGTGGGTGAGAACGCGAGCGGCGGCTCGGCGATCGCGGTGGTGTTCCCCGTATCGAGGGCTCGTCCGTGACCGCCCGGATCCTGATCGTCGAGGACGAGGGCCTGGTGGCGGAGGAGATTGCCATGCGGGTGCAGCGTGTCGGCCACGAGATTGCCGGCGTGGTGGACAATGCGGCCGCTGCTTTCGAGAGCGCGCGCCGCAGCCGGCCCGACATGGCGCTGGTGGACATCAACCTCAAGGGCGCGCTGAGCGGGATCGAGATCGCGAAGCGCTTTCGCGCCGAGTACGATGTCCCGGTGATCTTTCTCACGGCACATGCCGATCCGGGAACCCTCAGGGAGGCCACGGCGACCGAGCCTTTCGGTTACATCGTCAAGCCCTTCGAGGAACGCGTTCTGGCCGCAACGCTGGAGACCGCGCTGCGACGGCGCGAGGCGGAAATGCGCCTCGCCAGCATGGAGCGTTGGCTGGCGGCCACCATGAGCAGCATCGGCGACGCGGTGATCGCCACCGATGCCGAGTACCGGATCAGCTTTATGAACCGGACGGCCGAGCGCCTGTGCGGTTACGCCGCGCGGGAGGCTTACGGCTTGCCGGCAGGCGAGGTGTTCAAGCTTCGTTGCACGGCCAACGGCGGTCTCATGGAAGCCATCGAGCACGCCATGCGTGAGCGTGCGGCGGTCGACCTGGAAGGGTGTCTACTCGAGACGCGCGACGGCTGCATTCCGATCGACAAGACGCTGGCGCCGATCCAGGACGCGGCCGGGAACGTGAGCGGCATCGTGATCGTGTTTCGCGATGCCACGCAGCGCAAGCGTTACGAGGCGCAGTTGCGTGAGCTCAATGCCCAGCTCGAGGAGAAGGTGCGGCGGCGCACCGCCCAGCTGGAAGCGGCGAACGCCGAGCTGGCGTCATTCTCCTACAGCATTGCCCATGACCTGCGCGCGCCGCTGCGCGCCATCAACGGCTTCGCGCAGCGTGTGCTCCACGATCATTCGCACAGCCTCGACGGCGAGGGTCGGCGATTGCTGCAGGTCGTGACCAGCCGCGCCGCGCAGATGTCGAAGATGATCGACGACTATCTGCAATTGTCCGGATTGAGCCGCATGGATCTGCAGTACAAGGCGCTCGATGTGACGCGTCTGGCCCAAGAGGCCTGGTCGGATGCGATCGCCGGCGTCGCGCGCCCGCCCCTGCTGCAGCTCGAGCCGCTGCCCGCGACGCGGGGCGACGAACGGCTCATGCGCCAAGTCTGGATCAACCTGTTATCGAACGCCGTGAAGTTTACGCGCACGGTGGACGAGCCACGCGTGAGGGTGAGCGGCTGGGAAGAGGGGCGCTTCGTGCACTACCGTGTCGAGGACAACGGGGTCGGCTTCGACCCCGCGCAGGCCGCCAAGCTCTTCAGGATGTTCGAGCGCCTGCACACGCAGTCGGAGTTCGAAGGCTCGGGCATCGGCCTGTGCACGGTGCAGCGCATTGTGCACCGCCACGAAGGCGATGTGACGATCGAGGGCGCGCCCGGGCGGGGAGCGCGCGTGGACTTCTGGCTACCGAAGGGATAGCGCCGCACGGGCCGCCGGGGCGGCGATCACGTCACCGCACCACACGCGCAGGCGCTTTGCCCGGCGCGCCGGCGGGCACTTCCGTGCCGGCGGCGGCCTCGGTGCGCGGCTCAGCGCAACGGAGAACGGCTACTCCATCAGCCAGCCGTTGACTTCCTCGAGGTCCTCCGCCGACAGCGTGCCGGCCGCGCGCTTCAGGCGCACCACGTTGATGATGTAGTCGTAGCGGCTGCGGGCATAGTTCGTCTGTGCCTCGAACAGTCTGCGGCGGGCGTCGAGCACGTCGACCGTGGTACGGGTGCCGACCTCGAAGCCGGCCTCCGTGGCTTGCAGGGCCGTCTGGCTGGATTCCAACGCCTGGCGCAGGGCCCGCACGCGGGAGATCTCGCTCAGCACGCCGAGGTAGGAGTCGCGTGCCTCGCGTTCAGTCTCGCGGGCGGTGCGCTCCAGGCGTTCGCGTGCGGCGCGGTGCTGGTAGACCGCCTGGCGCACCCGCGAGGAGGTGGCACCGCCGGAGTAGATGGGCACGTTGAACTGCAGCGCGACCACGTCCTGGTTGATCTCCATGTCCGCCGGCGACATTGAACTGACGTTGCCGCGGGTGGTGACCTGATCGCCGCGGTCCTCGGACAAGGAGTGCGAGACCACCAGGTCCACCGTCGGCAGATGTCCGGCGCGGGCGCTGCGCACGTCCTCGCGCGCGATCTCGCTGGCGAGGCGCGCCGACAGCAGCGCCAGGTTCTGGTCGAGCGCGCTCTGCACCCAGGCGTCTTCGGTATCCGGGATCGGCGTCTGCAGCGGCATGTCCGGTCCTGGACCCTGCAGCTCCGCAATGGGCTCGCCGGTGATCTCACGCAGGAATTCCCGGGCGGTGGCCAGCTGGCGCTTGGCGGCGATCAGCGTCGCCGATGCCTGGTCGCGTGCCGCGCGGGCCTCCTGCACGTCGGTGATCGCGACCAGGCCCACCTCGAAACGCTTTTCCTGCTGCTCGAGCTGGCGCTCGAACGCTTCGAGCGCGGCCTCGGCGGCTTCCACCGTGTCCTGTGCGGCGAGCACGTCGAAGTAGCGCTGCGCGACCCGGGCCATCAAGTCCTGCTCGGCGGCGCGATAGTCGATCTCGGCGCGCGCGGCCTCCCTGTCCGCCCGCCGCAGGGCGACCCAGCGGTCCCAGCGAAACACCGACTGGGTGAGGCGTATGGAGTAGGCCGTGGTCTCCACGCCGTCGGCCCGGGTGGTGAAGTTCACCGGGACCACGGCGCTGTTGG
>QGUO01000661.1 GCA_003242495.1 Pseudomonadota bacterium
CAGTCCATCCTCACCCGTCACCACGGGCCGGCCGCCGGTGCGAATGGTGCGCAGGAACGCCTCGATTTCCGCAAGCAGCGCATCGCCCTGATCGAAGGATGCCTCTTCGATGGAGACCTGCGCCGGCGACTCCACCGGCGCATCGTCCTTCCGGCGCACCACGGTGAGAATCTTCTGCTGCATGTCGATCGACAGATAGGCATCGTCCTGGAAGATGCGGATCTTGCGCTCCTGCTTGAGGCTCACGCGGCTGGCCGTGGCGTTCGCCACGCAGCCGCCGGCGAAGCGGATCCGGGCGTTGACGATGTCGATCTCGCCGGAGAACACCGTCGCGCCGATGGCATCGATGCTCTCGATGGGGGCGCCGACCAGCTCCTGGATGAGATCGATGTCATGGATCATCAGGTCGAGCACCACGCTGACATCCGTGCCGCGTTGCTTGAATGGCGCGAGCCGGTGAGACTCGATGAAGCGCGGCGTCTTGAGCCGGTCGACCGCGGCCAGGATCGCCGGGTTGAAGCGCTCCAGGTGACCGACCTGCAGCACACAGCCGCTGCGCTCGGCCGTCTCGATCAGGGCACGCGCCTCCTCCACCGTGCTGGTGATGGGCTTCTCGAGCAGCACGTGCACCCCGCGCTCGAGACAATCGCGCGCCACCGCGTAATGCGCCGGCGTGGGCACGGCGATGCTCACCGCATCCACCCGGTCGAGCACCGCCCGGTGATCGCTCAGGGCCTCGACGCCGAGCTCGGCGGCAACCCGACGCGCCGCCTGCAGGTCGGCATCGACCACGGCCACGAGCTGCGCCTGCGGTAGCTGGGCATACTTCTGCGCATGGAACCGCCCGAGGTACCCGACCCCGATCACGGCCGTGCGCAGCGGCCCGGCCGGCGCACCGAAACTCTGCGTGCTCTCGCTCATGCTCGACTCCCGACGGATGCATGCCGGCGGCAGCCGGACATTCCAGGTGGCAAGGCGCGACCGCTGCCTGCGGTCGCGGCCGCACCGTCAATCGAACAATGATAGCGGCAACGGCATGGCATCGGTCGCCTCCATTGCAGCCGCGGCGCGCAGCCGCCAAGATGCGCGCCCATGAACCGATCCGCTCACTCCTCTTCCCGGCCGCGCTCGCGCTTGCAGTTCGAGTGCATCTTCGCCAGCCTGTGGCTCGCCATCGGCCTGTTCGTCCTCCCGGCGATCATCTACTGGGTGGGCATCGTGCTGCTCGGCCCCTACGGCGAGGGTGCCGGCCCCGGCACGTTCTACGCGGATTTCTTCAGCGATCTGGCCGCGTTCTCGGCGCCCGCGTGGCTCATTGCGCTGGGGCCGGTGGTGCTGGTTTCACTGCTGCGGCTGGTGTTCTTCAACTGGCGGGCGCGCGAGCATGAGGAGGACGACGAGGCGGACGAGCCCCGCCCGCAGCCCCGCGCGCGGTCGGCGGCGCCGGGGCATGCACGCGAGCGGCCGGGCCCGCGCACGCGCATCGAGCCGCGCATCGGCCAGGATCCGCAATGAGAGCCGCCTGTCGCCGGCCGGACGCCCCGGAAGACATCCCCCTGGCCGGCGACCCCGCCGCCGGACCGTGGCGTCGCCCACGGTTCCAGCC
>QGUO01000258.1 GCA_003242495.1 Pseudomonadota bacterium
GGCATGGAACGCACGCACCTGTATCGCAAGCTGCGCTCGCTGGGCGTGGATTTCCGGCAGCTCGCCGAGGATTAGCCCGGGCGGCGCGTCGCGGTGCCGCGCGGTCGCTCGACGGCAGCGGATTGCCAGCCGGGGGAGGCGCCGTTCAGTCTCCGACCCGGATGACCAGCGCTTCGATCTGCGCCTGGCGCAATTTGCTGCGCGTCTCTTCGAGCTTCTGCAGGTTGGTGATCGGTCCGACGCGCACGCGGTGCCAGGTGTCCTGGTCGATGGTGACTCTCTGGATGGTCGACTCCACGCCCTGCAGGGCGATGAGCGCGCGTACGCGGTCGGCATCGGCGCTGTTGCGGAACGAGCCGGCCTGCAGCACGTAGGCGCCGGGTCGCCGTACGGGGTTGCCGCCGGCGGATTCACGCGGTACACGGCCGTCCCTCTCCGGCACGACCACCTCGAACTTCGGCAGCATCTCGTAGAACTCGAACTGGGGCTCAGGATCCTGCGGCGTCGGCGCCGGCTCGGCAGGCCGCGGCTCCGGCTCGTGCGTCGCGGGCTGCGCCAGGCGCGCGGCCGGCCGCCGGTCGTAGAGATACACGGCCATGGCGACACTGAGTCCGAGTGCAAGCCCTACCACGAAGCCGGCTGCGCCGGATAGTCCGGAGCCGCTGCGGCGACGTCGTGCGTGCTTGTAGTCTTTTGCCATCTGTCTCGATCGAGATCGGTTCGAAGCACCGATGCGACACGGATACCCACTGGTGTGTCATGGGCCCGTGGCGCCCGGTCGGGCTACATCTGCTCCGGGGCGGACACGCCGAGCAGCTTCAGTGCATTGGCGATCACCTGGCGCGCCGCGGAGACGAGCGTGAGCCGCGCATTGCGCAGAGCGGCATCCTCGACGATGAAGGTGTGCGCGTTGTAGTAGGTGTGGAAATCGCCGGCCAGGTCGCGCAGATAATGCGCGAGCTGGTGCGGCTCGAGCGCCCGTGCCGCATTCTCCAACAGCTCCGGGTAATACGTCAGACGGCGGATCAGCGCCTTCTCGTGCGGCTCCGTGAGCCGCGCGACGTGGGCTTCGCCCATGGCCCTGTCGTAGTCCAGCCCCTTCTCGCGCAGCTGGCGGAACACGCTGCAGATGCGCGCGTGCGCATACTGCACGTAGTACACCGGGTTCTCCTCGCTCTGCGAGAGCGCCAGGTCGATATCGAACGTGAACTCCGCATCCGGCTTGCGTGAGACGAGAAAGAAGCGCACGGCGTCGCGACCGACCCAGTCCACCAGGTCGCGCAGCGTCACGTAGGAGCCGGCGCGCTTGGAGATCTTCACCTCCTCGCCGCCGCGCATCACGCGCACCATCTTGTGCAGCACATAGTCCGGGTAGCCCGGGGGAATGCCGATCCCGAGCGCCTGCAGACCGGCGCGCACCCGCGCGATGGTGCCGTGATGATCGCTGCCCTGCACATTGATGGCCTTGCGGAAGCCGCGCCGCCACTTGGTGACGTGATAGGCCACGTCCGGCACGAAGTACGTGTACGTGCCGTCGGATTTGCGCATCACGCGGTCCTTGTCGTCGCCGTACTCCGTGGTGCGCAGCCACAGGGCGCCGTCGGCCTCGTAGGTCTTGCCGCTGGCGACCAGCGCGGCGACGGTCTCGTCGACCTTGCCTTCGGTGTACAGGCTCGACTCGAGGTAGTACACGTCGAAGCGCACCCCGAACTTCTGCAGGTCGATGTCCTGCTCGTTGCGCAGGTAGGTGACCGCAAACTTGCGGATGGCCTCCAGGTCGTCGACTTTGCCGGTCGCCTTGACCGGCTCGCCGTCGAGCGCGTGCACGGTGCGCCTGGCGAGGAAGTCCTCGGCGATGTCCTGGATGTACTCGCCGTGGTACGCGTCCTTGGGCCACTCCGGATCGCCGGGGCGCAGCCCGCGAGCGCGGGCCTGGACGCTGAGCGCGAGGTTGTTGATCTGCACGCCGGCGTCGTTGTAGTAGAACTCACGATGCACCTCGTGACCCTGCGTGGCGAGCAGCGCGGCCAGCGCATCGCCGAGCGCCGCCTGTCGGCCGTGGCCGACGTGCAGCGGTCCGGTGGGGTTGGCGGACACGAATTCGACCACGATCCGTTCTCCCGCTCCGCGTTGACCGTAGCCGTAGGCCTCCGCCAGATCGAGGATGCGCGAGAGCTCCAGGCTGTAGGCGCGCGGCGAGAGATGGAAATTGATGAAGCCCGGGCCGGCGATCTCCACCTTGTCGACCAGCTCGCTGACCGAGAGGGTGTCGACGATGGCCTGGGCGAGCTGGCGCGGATTGCGGCCCGCCGCCTTGGCGAGCCGCAGGGCGATATTGCACGCGAAATCGCCGTGCGCCGGGTCGCGGGTGCGCTCGATCTCGATGGCAGGGCGAGGCACGTCCGCGGGAAGGATGTCCGGGGGCAGCGTGGCAAGCGCTGCCGCGATGAGCTGCTCGATCTGATATTTCACGAGGGTGTTGGGATCGGTCGGTGGATCGGAAGCGGAAGTCTAATATGAAGCGAGGGATCGGGCATGGTCTTCGCCGTTCCGTCCGCCGGGCGGCGCCCATTGCACGCGCCCATCCGATTCTCGGTGCCCGGCTAGAACATCTCTTGCGGATCGACGTCCAGTGACCAACGCACCCGCTTGGCCAGCGGCAGCGTTTCGAGCACCGGCACCAGCGCTGCAAGCAGCCGCCGCAATGCGCCGTGCGCGGGCGCGTGCAGCAGCAGCTGTGCGCGGTGGCGGCCCGCCCGCCGTTCCATCGGAGCAGGCGCCGGACCGAGGAGCTGCACGTCGGGCACCGCCAGCCGGCGTCCCTCGTGCAGCGCCGCCTGCAGGAACTGCATGGCGATCGCCGGCGCGGTTGCCTCCGCGCGCAACAACGCGATGCGCGCGAAGGGCGGCCAATGGCTCTCGCGCCGCTCCTCGAGGGCGCCCGCAGCGAACGCCTCGTAGCCGCCTTGCAGCAGCCTCACCAGCAGCGGATGCTGCGGGTACTCGGTCTGGATCAGCACTTCGCCGGGGCGCTCGGCGCGCCCGGCGCGCCCGGCGACCTGCACGATGGTCTGCGCCAGCCGTTCGCTTGCGCGAAAGTCGGTGCTGAACAGTCCCTGGTCGGCATTCAGCACCACCACCAGCGTCACGTTCGGGAAGTGATGACCCTTGGTGAGCATCTGGGTGCCGATGAGGATGCGGATGTCGCCTGCGGCAATCCTGCGTAACGTTGCTTCGAGCTCGCCCTTGCGGCGCATGCTGTCACGGTCGATGCGCGCGTAGGGCGCCTTGGGGAACAGGCGCGCGATGGTTTCCTCGATCCGTTCGGTCCCCTGTCCCACCGGCTTGACGGCGGCGCTGCAGCTCGGGCAATGCTCGTGCAGCGGCTGCTGTGTCGCACAATGATGGCAAAGCAGGCCGCGCGAGCCGCGGTGCACGGTCAGGTGCGCGTCGCAGCGCGGGCAGCGCGCGGACCATCCGCAGGACGGGCAGAACAGGACGGGCGCGTAGCCGCGACGGTTGAGGAACAGCAGCACCTGGCCGTCCGCATCCAGGTGGCGCTGCATGGCAAGCATCACGGGTGTGGCGATGCCCTGGGTGTCGGCATGCTTGCGCAGGTCGACGAGCTCCAGCCGCGGTGGCCGGGCAGCGGCTGCGCGTTGCGGCAGCCGCAGCAGCGTGCCGCTTTGGCGCTGCGCCCGCGCCAGGCTCTCGAGCGAGGGGGTAGCCGAGCCGAGCACCACCGGAATGCCGTGTCTCTGGGCGCGGGCAATGGCGAGGTCGCGTGCCGAATAACGGAAGCCGTCCTGCTGCTTGTACGACGTGTCGTGCTCCTCGTCGACCACGATGATGCCCGGCCGCGCCAGCGGCACGAAGACCGCGGAGCGCGTGCCGATGACGATGCGCGCGGCCCCGCAGCGTGCGCTGCGCCAGGCGGCGAGCCGTTCGCCGTCGCTGAGGCCCGAGTGCAGGATGGCCATCGGCGCGGCGCAGCGCTCGGCGAACCGCGCGATGAGCTGCGGCGTGAGGCCGATTTCCGGCACCAGCACCAGCGCCTGTTCGCCACGGGCGAGCGCGGCCGCGATGACGTTGAGATAGACCTCGGTCTTGCCGCTGCCGGTCACGCCCTGGACGAGCCAGCAGCCGAAGGTGCCCAGCGCCTTGCGCAGCGTGTCGACCACCGCGCGCTGTGCGTCGTTCAGCGGGGGCCCGCCGCGGACCGCGGCGGGCGAGACGGCTTCCGGGGCCGGCGCGCTGCGGCGGCGCTCCACATAGCCTTTCTCGAGGAGCTTGCGCAGCGTCGCGCCGTCCGCGCCGGCCTGCCCGAGCACGGCCTCGGCCGTGCTCGGCCCGGCCGCGCCGAGGAACTCGACCGCCGCGCGCAGCCGGGTGGCGCGCTGGGGCAGTGCCTGGAGCGCCTTGGAGCGACCGGTCTCGGTGAGTTGCCAGAGAATTTCCTCCGCGGCGAGCGCCGCGCCCTTGCGCAGCGCGCCTGGCAACGCAGTCATCAGGACCTCGCCCAGGGGATGGTGATAGTAGTCGGCCGACCAGCGCAGCAGCTCGAGCAGCACCGGGTCGAACGCCGGCTCGGGATCGAGGATCTCGAGCGCGCTGCGCAGCTTTCCGGGGTCGACCTCGCTCGAGGCACGGCGCTCGACGATCACGCCGAGCAGGCGGCGGCGCCCGAAGGGCACCCACACGCGCCGGCCCGGCTCGAGTGCGTGCGGCTCGCAGCCGGGCGGCGCGCGGTAATCGAACAGTCGGCGCAGGGGCGTGTCGAGTGCGACCGCAATGATGTGAGGGGCACCCAGCGACGCGTCCGGGCGGTCGCCGGGCACGGTCCCGCTATTCACAAAAGCTGTGGACAAGTCTGTGCATTAAATGGGGCCAAGGCATCCAAGTGCGTGTCGCCAAGGCAAGTTTCGGCGTTGCTCAAACTTTGAGCGGTATGCATTTTGCGAATCCAAACAGGAGCTTAGAACCGAGTCGGGGGCTCACGTCAAGCGTCCGGCCGCAATGCGGTGACCGGCGGGCCGGGGTGTGAGTAAGCCGAATCACAAGTCGCTGATTCTGTAGGATCCTGTCGCATTGCGGGTGGCGCGCAGCGCTCGCCGCTCGCCGCGCCTGCTCCGCTCAGGCGCTGCATGGGCCAGGTTCCCGGCCGACCCGGGGGCCATTCGTACACCCGGGGTGCGGCCAGGGGCCGCGCCGTGCTTGCAGCCAGGGCCAGGGACAGCCCGGCGCGCGGTTCGTACAAGAACACGGCCCAGGGGCGCTCGCAGGGTACCGCGCCACGCCAGACGCCCTCGTGACAGGTGAATGTGCAGTGGGCCAGCGCCTCGAGCAGCGGTAGATCCAGCGCCTTGGCCAGCGCTTCCTTCATGACCCAGAGCCGGTAGAAATGGGCAGCGCGCCGGGCCGCGCTCATCCCGCGCAGCGCCACGCGCTCTTCGGCGGAAAACGCAAAGTCTGCCAGCGAGGTGAAATCCCTGGGGCGATGCCATTCCAGGTCGATGCCGAGCCGCAAGTCCCCACATGCGTGCCGGCGCGCCGCACTCCCCTGCGCCAGCGCCGCGTAGCCGCCGCTGTGGCTCAGCGTCCAGGGCGCCGCTGGAGCCACAGCGGCGGCT
>QGUO01000662.1 GCA_003242495.1 Pseudomonadota bacterium
TCGAGCATGCCTCGAGATCTTCGATTGCGTGCGTGCAGCCGGCAGCTGCGATAGTCTTCTTGCCGTGGAAGCGCTGTTCAGAAAAGCCGTTGCGGCGCTGCAGTCCGGTGAATTCGCGACTGCCGACTCTCAGTGCCGTGAATTGCTTCGATTCTGCCCGGCCCATGCGCCGGGATTGCACTTGCTCGGCATCGTCCAGCGTGAGCTTGGGCGGCCCCTGGAGGCGGAACGCCTCATGCGGCGGAGTATCGAGCTCGACCCGAGTAATCCCGAATATCGTTCAAACTTGGGGCGCTTGCTCGGTGGCATGGGGCGCCACGCCGATGGCATCGTCGAGTTGGAGAAAGCGCTGGCGCTGGCGCCTGCGTTCAGACCGGCTCGGCTGGCGTTGGCTCGGCTCGCCAACGAGGCAGGACGCTTCGATCTCGCCGAGCAGCATGCGCGAACGCTCATCGCGAGGGATCGGTGCGACCACGAAAGCTGGTCAGCGCTCGGCACGGCCCTTTACGGTCGACACCTGTTCGCCCAAGCACGTCTGGCGTTCGAGACGGCCGTACGCCTCAAGCCCAGCTATGGAGCAGCACATTACCAGCTGGCAGTGGTGCTGGCCGAGGATGATCATGCCGAGATGGCTCTCGAGCACGTGGAGCATGCCGCTCGGTTCGGCGTCGCACATCGCGAACTCGAGCTGACCCGGGCTCGCGCGCTCATGAAATTGGACCGTTACGCCGAAGCAGAGTGCGTGCTGGACGCGCTGGTGCAGGCCGCGCCAGACGACGTGACATGCCAGTTCCTTCTTGCTCAGCTCAGGCACGTGCGTGGCGACGTGGATTTTGCCTCGGCCTTGCGCTTGGCAGCGGAGCGCCCAGGTGCGCCGCAGGCAACGCGCGCCATGTATGCGGATGTCATGCGGCGCTGTGGCGCGTTCGATATCGCCGAACGTGTGCTGCGCGACTTGATCGCTCAGCACGGTCCGTCGCCTGGGCTGGTGAGTTCACTGAGTACGGTGCTGCATGACCAGGGCCGCGGCGTCGATGCAGTGGAGCTGGCAAGGCATGCACTGCAGGCACGGCCGGAAGATCCCGTCATTGCCGAGAACTTCGTGGCAGCTATGCTTTCGCAGGGACATGCGCAAGAGGCGCTGCCCGTCATCGAGCGGTTTCGCCTCGCGATGCCGCTCGACCAGCGTTGGATCACCTACCGGATCGATGCCGGGCGCCAGCTGCGTGAGTGGCTTGCGGACGATTGGGGGGACGTCGAGCGCTTGGTCCAGGTGTACGACTTGCCGCCACCGGCGGGTTATGTCGACCAGGACGAGTTTCTCGGGGCGCTCACCGTCGCTCTGGAACGACGTCATCGCCAGCGCCTGCATCCGCTGGATCAGAGCATGCGGCAAGGTACGCAGACCTCGCGGGGTCTGCTCGTGGATTCCGATCCCACTATCAAGGCTTTCCTCGATGCTCTGTCCGAGCCGATCGCTCGCTATCAGGCGGCGATCGGCCATGATCCTGACCATCCTTTGTGCGCAAGGAATTTGACGCCTGCTCGGCCTATCGGTTGCTGGTCGGTGCGCCTGAAGCGCGGGGGGTTCCACGTGAACCATAT
>QGUO01000003.1 GCA_003242495.1 Pseudomonadota bacterium
CCTCGAGGTCGCGAGCGCGCCAGATCACGGCCGTGCCGCCCGTGCCGATGGCGCGCTCGAGGACGTAGCGGCCGCACAGAACGCTGCCGACATCCACGGCAGGCGGGCTTGCCGGCGCCTCGGGCGATGCGCAGGGTGCGTCGGCAGGCGCTGCCGACGGCATCTCGGTGGGTGACGCGTTTCGCGGGGGATCCACCGGAAGCGTGACAGACATGCTCTGCGAAGGAAGATCGAGGGTCCTCTCCTCGTGCAGGTCCGTGGTGAGGTCCTCGTCCCGGTGCGCGCCTGCGTGCGTGTGCTCGCCCCGCAGCATCGGTCCGACGGTCTCGGCGGCGGAATCGGCGCAGACGCCGTTGACGTCGGGACGCATGGCGCTCATCCGCTCGGTTTGGGAGTGGGCACCTGGCGCGGTGTGCTGGCTGGCAGCAGACCGCGAGCGCAGTACCAGTGCAGGGTGTCCTGGATGCCGCTGCGCAAATCGATCTCGGGACGGTAACCGAGCCGCGCCTGTGCCTTGGCGGTGGAGAACTCGAACGAGGTGCGAAAGAAATCCAGCCTGCGCCGATGCAGCGGCGGTCGGATACGCAACGGCCGCAGCACGCCCTCGAGCACCGTCGCCGCGACGACGAACGGCCAAAGCGGCAGGTGCACGCGCGGCGGCTCGCGATTGAGCGCGGCGGCCACGAGCGCGACGAACTCGTCGGTGCTCACCGTCTGCGGGCCGGCGAGCACGAAGGTTTCGTCGCGGGCAGCCGGATGGCTCGCCGCGAGCAACAGCCCGCGCGCGAGATCCTGCACATGCACGGGCCGGCGGCGGTTGCGTCCCTCGCCGAGCATCACGAACTGGCCGCGATGGATGGCGCGGAACAGCTTGAGCAGTCGCAAATCGCCCGGTCCGTAGGTCTCGGAAATGCGCACCACGCACGCCTCCATGGGGGCGGCATGCGCGCGCACCAGCGTCTCCGCCTCGAGCTTGGTGCGCGTGTACACGTTGGCTGGTCGCGGCGGGCTTTCTTCGTCGAGCGTGATGCCGTCCGCCGTGTCGCCATATACGCCGATGGTGCTTCCGTAGACGAAGCGCCGCACGCCGCAGGCCCGCGCCGCCGCCAGCAGCAGGCCCGTGGCGCCGACGTTCACCGCATGAAAATACGCATGAGGCATGTGTGCCTCGTGCTGCGCGGCGGCGAGGTGCACGACCGCGTCGCGTCCCGCCAGCACGCGCTCGACCAGCTCCGTATCGCGCAGGTCGCCGGCCTCGAAACGCACGCCGGCGGACGACAACTCCTCGCCACGCGCCGCCTCCGTTGCATGGGCGACGCGTCCGGTGGCCAGCACGTCGTAGCCGAGCTGCCGGGCCTGAACGGCCACATGCCAGCCGATGAAGCCCGTGGCGCCGGTGACGAGCAGGCGCCGCGGCAGTGAAGCGTCCGATTGAGCGTGACTCACGGCGGATCAGAGCTCTCAGTGGGGAAGCTCGGGAAGCAACGCGCCGGGAGAGGAATTGGTTCGTAAGGGAGCCGCGCAATGGCGCTGCTCTGCCAGCTTCCCGGGGCGCGCCAGGTGTGCGCTCAACATGCGCTCGACATGCTCGAGCTCCTCGGCCGTGCGCTGTGTCGACCAACCGAGCAAGGACGCCATTTGCGCCGCAAGTGCTTCGAGCAACGCGCGGCCGGGATGATTCGCGGTGCCGAGCTCGGTGCGTCGCCGAACGACGTCATCGAGACGCACGGCCATCTCTTCGCGTACCGCATACGCGATCTCGGCAGGCAGGCTGTCGACGCTTTCCGGCGCGCGTGCGCCGTCGCGCGGGGAGAGCAGCGCCAGCACCCTGCGATACTCGGTACCGTGATTGCGCAGCAAGGCCCGCAGGCTCCGGCGGTCGAGCCATGCGGGGCTCGCAGCGAGCGCCTGGCGCTCGAACGCGGCGAACTCCTCGATGTCGCCGCCGGGCAGGGGCTGCACGTCGCGCACCGCGGCCGGTGCCCGCGGGTGCTGCTCGAGCAGCAGGTCGAGCGCGCGCCGGGCGTCGGCGCGCGCGGTGGTGAAGCGGATACCCACCAAGGTCACCAGGCCGGTGACGTCGTGTGCTTTGCGATGATCGACGAGGCGCGATTCCTTGCCGAAGCTCAGCTCGCTGTCGGTTGCGGTGTCGCCGAACGGCACCAGGCCGCAGTTGGCGAAGGTGACTTCATCCGGCGACAGCTCGAGGGCCGGGTAGACCATGTTGAGCTCGGCGATCCAGCGCTCGAGCTCTTGGTGCTCGACGCGTGCCTTGTCCGGCGAGTCCGGAAACAGGCGATGCCACACGCCGAACAGCGTGCGGCCGCGCCAGGGCACGGCGAACAGGTGACGGGCGGCACGGCTCAGCAGCGCGTCCTTGTCGCGGCTCAGGCCCTGAACGGCCAGTCCGTAGACAGAGGTCGGCGCGCGCTCGACCACGAAGCAGGCATCGCGGGAAAACGGCTGGCGCAGCACGTGTCCGAACTGCGAGCGCTCGCGTTCGAGGTAGTCGGCCCATGGGCCGGCGGCGTTCAGCGTGAGTTTCGCGCGGATGTCGAACACCTCGCCGCTCAGCCTGTCGCGCGCCCGTACGCCGCACACCGCGGAATCCTTCCACAGGAAATTCAGCGCCTCGACGTAGTTGCACACGGTGGCGCCCGCAGCCACCGACGCCTTGACGAAGGCGAGCACCAGTCGCGGCGGGTTGTACATCTGTCCGTCCTCGAACACCACCGCGCCGCTGAGGTCGGGCGCCTCGAGATGCGGAAATGTGCTCAACACTTCGGTGCGTGACAGCCAGCGCGTGCGGCGCACGCGGCGTGCGGGATCGCGGATGTGGGCGTTGCGTCCCAGGGTCAGCAGGTCGTAGACGCAGGCCCCGGCGCCCAGGAACAGCCGTCCCCGCCGTCCGCGCCCGTAGGTCGGAATGGCGATGGGCAGGGGATTGACCAGGTGCGGCGCCATGCGCAGCAGTGCCGAACGCTGTGCGCAGGAGCTGCGCAGGCGCGCGAGATCCGCGTGCTGCAGGTAGCGGATGCCGCCATGGACGATCTTGAAGCACTCCGCGGACGTGGCGCCACCGAAATCGGCCGCATCGATGAGCGCCACATCCAAGCCACGCAGTGCCGCGTCGCGCGCCGCGGCGGCGCCGAACGCGCCCGCGCCGATCACCAGCACGTCGAACTCGCGTGCAGCGAGCAGGGGAACATTGCGTTGCATCGGCTTCCACCCCTCCGATCCCGGTCGGCGACAGTGTCCGCCGAACGGCGGGCGAGCGCGATAGACGAACACCGGACGTGCACCTGTGAGCGTCCGCACCGACACACGGCGGCAGCGATCGGCCGCCTCGTCCGCCTGGATGCACGACCCGTACCGGCGTGCCGACGGACGGGCCGGCGGCTCGGACCGCGGACAGGGCCAGGCGCTTGCACGGCTCGGCGTGTGGCCGCAAACGTCACCATCGCGATGGTCGTCGTGCGTTCGATATGCAACGCACGGGCTTGGGGAACGGCGGTCGAGCCCCCAAGGTCAGGGCCGTCGCTGTCGCCGATCGGCTGCACTGATTTTGACCACGTCACATGAAGCGCCCCGGGGCGTGTTCAGGGCTTCACCGATGTAATCACTGCAGGTCAACTTGTAACGTCTGCGGCGTAGGCGTTTACCGTAATTCGTCAGGAGTGGCTGAATGCCCAAGAATGATTTTCAGGAGGGGTCGTCGATGCATCGTCGCTGCCGTACCGATCGTACGCCAGGCGGCCGCATCCGCCGCGCCCTGCTGTCCGCAGCATGTCTGCTGGCGGGCAGTCTCGGCGTCGGTGCCGGTGCCCAGGCGGCGCTGCCGGTGATCCCGAATGCCGCGGGGTTCGGCATGGAGACGCCGGCGGGTCGTGGCGGCACCGTCTATCGGGTCACCAACCTGAACGCGTCCGGCGCCGGCTCGCTGAAGGCCTGCGTGGATGCCAGCGGACCGCGCGTGTGCGTGTTCGAGGTCTCCGGCACCATCCGCATGAACAGCGAGCTGGTGATCCGCAATCCCTATCTCACCATCGCCGGGCAGACGGCCCCCTCGCCGGGCATCATGCTGCGCGGCGCCGGTATCCGCATCAAGGCCTCCGACGTGTTACTGCAGCACCTGCGCGTGCGCGTCGGCGACGATCCGTCCGGGCCGGATCCGGAGAACCGCGACGCCTTGATGATCGACGTACCGTCCTCCGAGCGCCCGATCAGCAACATCGTCATCGATCATTGCTCGTTCAGCTGGGCCATCGACGAGACGGCGAGCGTCTGGGGCGGCTGGGACAACGTCACGTTCCGCAACAGCATCTTCGCCGAGCCGCTCAACGAATCGCTGCATCCGAAAGGCGCGCATGGCTACGGCATCATTTTCGGACCGCGTGATGCCCGGATCAGCATGATCGGCAATCTCATGGCGCACACCGTCTCGCGCAACCCGCTGTCGAACGCCACACGCCTGGTCATGGTCAACAACGTCATCTACAACTGGAAGAACATGGCCATCGACCTGCAGGGCCAGCAATCGAAGCCCACCCACAACTCCCTGGTCGGCAATGTGTTCGTGCGCGGGCCAGACTACCGCAGCAACAAGCCGATCTCGCTGCGGGCCGGCAACAATCGCCTGCCGGCGGGCAGCAAGGTGTTCGTGCTGGACAATCATGCGGAAGAGGCCACCGACGATCCCTGGTCGGTCGTCGGGCCGCTGCAAGGCTCGTTCAGCACTTCCGAGATGAACGGCTTCCGTGCGGCGAATCCGCTGACCTGGCCAAGCGGCATGACCGCCATGCCCACGTCGCAGGAGGTGGCGCTCAATGCCATCCTCGCGAGGGTGGGGGCGCGTCCCGCGGACCGCGACAGCGTCGATGCGCGCATCATCGAGCAGGTCAAGACGCGTACCGGGCAGATCATCAACTGTGTGTCGCCCAACGGCACGGCGCGTTGCAACAAGAACGCCGGCGGGTGGCCGAAGCTCGCGGAGAACCACCGTCCGCTCGAGCTGCCCGCCAACCCCAACCAGGTGACCGAGAGCGGCTATACCAACCTCGAGCTGTGGCTGCACAAGATGGCGGCCGAGGTCGAGGGACGTTCGGGCATCACCCCGCATGCGCCGGTGCTCACCACGTCTGCGCACTAGCGTTCAGTAACTTCTACACTCGAAGGTTGTAATTTTGGGGCGCGGGTCGGTCGATCCGCGCCCTTTTTCGTTTGCCTGCCGGCGCGCGCGCCGGCCACTGCCGCCGCCATGGGCGTTGCCACGGGCGGTCGCGCCGCGGTGGGAGGGGTTGCGCAGGGGCACCACCGGGGGCGCCACATGGTACGAGTCTTGCTCGCACCCTGGACGCGGCGCCGTGCGGCGGCCGCAACAGATCGCAATCGTAAGGCGATTCGGAAGGCGTACCCTCATGGCGGAAGCCGCCAGCCGCGCCGGACGTGCGTGGCGAGGTGCAGTATTGACCACCCGCGCGGCAGACCTGCTGTGTGCGCTGGCGCGCTTGTTCGAGAACACGGCGCCCGGCGAACGCACCCGGCTCGCCCAGTGGGTCGTGCTCGCCGGCCTCACCTCGCTCGGCGGCGTCCTGCGCTTCTGGGGGCTGGGGCTCGTGGGCCTGCACGGTGACGAGGAAACCATGGCGATGGCGACCGCCGGGATTCTCGACGGCGGTCTGCCCATCCTGCCGAGCGGCATGGTGTACCCGCGCGGCCTGACCCAGCTTTACATGATGGCGCTGTCGGTTCAGGCGTTCGGCGAGTCGGAGTGGGCCTTGCGGCTGCCCTCGGCGCTGTGGGGCACCGCACTGATTCCGCTTGCGTTCGTGGCCGGGCGGCGCTTTCTGCGCCCCCATTGGAGTCTGGCACTCGCCGGTGCGGTGGCGTTTCTGCCCGATCTGATCGTTTTCTCCCAGACCGCACGCATGTACATCATGCTGCTGGCCGGCATCGCGGTGTTCATGTGCGCATTGTTCGCGTGGGAGCGAACCGACAGGGTCGGCTGGCTGATTGCCGCGATCGGCGCGCTGGTGATCTCGATCGAGCTGCATACGCTGGCGGTCACCTGTGCGCTGCTGTTCCTGTTACCGGGAATGTTGCAAGGCAATCTGCGCAAGCTCGGCTCGGGCGTGCTCGCCGTCGCCATCGTCGTGGTGGCCTACCTGGGCATCCAGGCCTGGCTCGATTCGCAGTACCCGGTGCCGCCGCCGGAGTACGCGGCGGATTTCGATCATCAGCCCCGCCAGCGGCTCGCCGCCGGCAAGCAACCCTTCGCCACGCCGTTCGCCATCGCGTTGTGGGGCGCCGGGCTGGCGGTCGCATTCTGCGCGGTGCAGTTCACACGCGGGTTGCGCCGACCCACGGCGGCGCGGATCACGCTTGCCGCATTGCTGGCCGGCATCGTGGCGCAGCTGCTGCTCTTCTATCATGTCGCGGGGCTGTTCTACCTGTGTGCTCTGGTGCTCGCGCTGCGCAACGGTGGCGGTTCCGTCGCCAATGTGTACCGGCTCGCCATCGTCGCGCTCGGCATCGCCACCATCGGTCTGGTGCACGCCAGTCTGCTGGCGGCACGCCCTGGCTCGTTCGTGCAGCTGGTGGGCGCCATGGTGGGGCAGCCGAGCGTCTGGCCGTACGTGCGCATTGCACAGTTTTCCTGGGGCGCCGGCCTCCTCACGGCGGCCGCCATCGGCTGGTCCCTGTACCGCCTGACCCTCCGCAAGCCGGTGGCGGACTACGTTCTGCTTGCGCTGCTGGCGGTCTGGATTCCGCTGATCGCGATCGGCTTCTTCGTCTGGAACATGCCGCCGCGCTATGCGTCCGCGTCGCTCCTGCCGATGCTGATCTGCGCCTTCGCGTTCGCGCAGACGATGTTCGATGGACTCTCGCGGTGGTCGGACGTGCGTGGCAAGCAGGCACTGTACGGTGGCGCGCTCGCCGCCGCACTGTGTACCGTCATGGTGATCGATCCGCGGGCCGCGGCGGCCACCGTCAACGCCGGTTACGGGCGCCATCCCGATCACAAGGGCGCGGCGGAGTTCATGCGCAGGCAGGGGCTGACGCCCGAGGATGTCGTGCTGGCCGAGGACGTGCTGCAACAGACGTATTATCTCGGCTCGGTCGATTACTGGCTGATCAGCCGCAAGTACTCGCGCACCTATGTGATCCATGCGGACGGCGCTTACCGGGACTTCTACACGGGCACGGAGGTGATGAGCGACGCCGCGCGGCTGGAGGCGCTGCTGGCCAACGCGCCGGCGCGGGTCTTCGTGATCGGCAGCGGTGAGAACCAGCATGATGGCCGGCTCGACATGCGCGGTGCGGAGCTGCATCGCCTGCTCGAGGAGTCCGGGCGTTTCGAGGTGCTGCACGTGGGGCGCGACGGATTGACCAAGGTCTGGCGCGCCCGCAACATCGGGCGGCCGGCCGCAGTCGATCGGCTCGGGCGCCGCGCACCGGGCGCCGCCGCCCATGCCGATGGAGCGGAGGCCCGGCCGGCGGTGGTGCCGCGCCTCGACGCGCAGCCGCGGGCCGACTCGGAGTAGGACCATCGCCGGCATCATCAAGCGCAGCGCGATCATTTCGATCACGCGCATTCTCAATCAGGGCCTGATGATCATCAGCCCGGTGATCCTCGTGCGTCTGCTCAGCGTCGAGGATTTCGGGCGCTACCGAGAATTCATTCTCTATTCGAGTCTGTTGGCCGGCATTGCCGGCTTCGGCATCAACACCAGCCTGCTGCGCTTCATTCCGAGCGATCCGCCGATGCGCTGGCGGTTCGTGAACCAGGCGCTGTTGATGACCCTGACCATGAGCGGGCTGCTGGTCGGCGGCATGCTGGCGCTCGATGCGGTGCTGCCAGGCGAGCTGGTCGGTCCATACGCCGTGCCGATCGCGCTCTATGTCCTGCTGTTCGTCAACTTCGATTTCTGGGAGCACTTCTGGCTGGCCGATCGACGCACCATGGCGGTGTTCGGCTATACGAGCGGCCGTCTGATCGCGCGCATCCTGGTCGTGGTGACCACTGCGGCGCTGACACGCAATGTGACCATGATCGTGTGGGCGCTGGTGGCGCTCGAGCTGGTGCGCCTGGTCGCCTCGGTGCTTGCCTGGCATTCGCTGCAGGCGCGCGACTGGCATCGCCACGCGCCGGCCGAGCGCGGCCTGTGGCGTGCGCAGTTGCGTTATTGTGCGCCGTTCGGCGCCTCGCTGATCCTGGTGAACTCGAACAAGGCGCTTGCGAGTCTGTTCGTGGCCAAGCTGATGGGACCGGTGGCCCTGGCGCATTACGCCATCGGCACCTACGTGCAGCCCATCATCGTGGCCTTGCGCAATTCGCTGTCCGACGTGCTGCTCTCGGAGATGTCGGCGCGTGAGCGCAGCGGTGCGGCCGATCCGCTGCGGCTGTGGCGCCGTTCGGGCGTGGTGATGTTGGCCATCCTGCTCGCCTGCGCGGTGGTCCTGGCTAAATACGCCCACATCATCATCACGACGGTGTTCTCGGACGAGTATCGCAGCGCCGTGCCGGTGTTCCAGATCTATCTGCTGGTGCTGGTGCGCGAAAGCCTGGATTTCAGCGTGCCGATGCGCGCCATCAGCCGCACGGCGCCCATCCTGCACGGCAACATGCTCGGCATCACGGTGAACGCGCTGCTGCTCTCGACGCTGCTGCCGATCTTCGGTTTGCTGGGGGCCGTGTCGGCCTACGTGGTCTCGCGCTTCGCCGAGGGCATGTATCTGGGTTGGCAGCTGCGTCGCGCCTACGGCGTCGGCTGGAACCGGATCGGCAACTGGGGCGATCTCGCCAAGGTGCTCGTGGCGGCGTTGCTCGCCTCGGCCGTGCTCTACGGCTCCTTCTGGACGGATGCGCTCGGTCTGCCGGGCGTGCTGGCGGGCGGTGCAGCATACGCGCTGGTGTTCGCATGCCTGCTGCTGCTGTTACGTATCCCCGAGTTCATTGCGCTCCTCGACCGGTTGAAGCGCATCCAGCGTCGTGTGCGTGCCGGCCCGGCCTGAGGCCACGGCGGCGCGTCGCGCCGGCACGGCGCTGGCCGCCGTCGCGGGCTTTTCGATGAGCAGCGTGAGATTGTTGTGGCGCCAGGCAAGGCGTCCGCAGGACAGCGCGCCGATGCCGGCGACCACTGCGCGCAGCAGCCCGCCGAGCAGCGGCTTGCGGCGCGGGAGGAAACCGGCATAGCCGGCTTCCTCCTTCAGGATGCAGCCGCGTCGACGGCACCAATCGCGGAGACCGCGCCGCGAGATGACCGCTTCATGGACGGTGGGGTAGGGATCGAAGCCGGGCTTGCCGGCATTGGCCTGGCCGCGCACGTGGCGCTTGTAGAGCACGTGGAACCAGAACGGCGTCATGCGCGTGACGAATCCATACACCGAGTCGCGGTCCGGCAGGCACAGGATCAACGCGCCGCCCGGCGCCAACCACTCGCAGAAATTGTCGAGCACCGTCTGCGCGCCGTGCACGTGTTCCAGCACGAACGCGCAGTAGATCAGGTCGAACCGCTCGGGCGGCAGCAGCTCGGTGCGGCGCAGATCGCCGACGAACGCGCGATCCCCGGGACGCAGCGTGCGTCGGCGGATCGCGACGGCTTGTTCGTCGAGATCCACCGCGGTGAGCTCGTAGTCGAGATCGTCGATGTCGAGCGGCCAGCGATTGCCGCAACCGGCTTCGAGGATGCGCAGCCGGCCCAGGCATGCGCGCCGGCGGATCCAGTGCTCCATGAGCGCGACGTGCGCGTCGTAGCTGGGCAGCACCGGGACCGGACCGCAGGGGTCGGCCTGTGGTGCGGGGTTGGGTTTGGCGGAGAACGGATGTCGTGGGAGCGGAGCCATCGAGTCGGGTCTCGGAACGTCTACGTCGTGTCGGCGGGCCACGGTGATCGTGGAGCAAGATGCATGCCACGCACCTTGGTACGCATTTTGCTCCGCAACGCTGGAATACGGTGCCCGTGGCCTTGTTGCCGTGCACGTCGGTTCCCGAGTCAGGACCTCACCGCGGGTGGCCGGCAGGATGCGCCGGTCGGGCCGGGGGCACGTTGAGTACACCATGACCAAGAAGATCTGCATTCTGGGACTCGAGGATTACCCCATGCTGGCCGGCGACGGATCCGGACACATCGGCGGCGAGTCGGTGCAGCACGTGCTGCTCGCGCGGGCGTGGCGTGACATGGGCCTGGAGGTGTCGATGGTGCTGCACGACCTCGGTCAGCCGCGTGAGACGGTGATCGACGGCATCCGCGGCATCGCGGCGTTCGCGCCGCGCGCAGGGGTGCGCATCGTGCGTTTCGTGCATCCGCGCATCACGGGCGTGTTGCGCGCGATGCGGACGGCGGATGCGGACGTCTACTATCAATCCCCGGCCGGCGCATACACGGGCGTGGCGGCGTGGTTCGCCAGGCGCCACCGCAAGCGTCTCGTGGTGCGCATCGCCTCGGACCTCAATTGTGTTCCCGGACAGCAACTCATCCGTTACCGGCGCGACCGCAAGCTCTATGAGTACGGGTTGCGCAACGCCACGCTGGTCGCGGCGCAGACCGAGCGGCAGCGCACGCTGCTGCGCGAGCATTACGGGATCGAGAGCGCCGTGATCAACATGGCCGTCGAGCGGGCCGAGCCCACGGCGCCCGCGGCGCGCGACATCGACGTGGTCTGGCTGGGCAATCTGCGTCCGGTGAAGCGCCCGGAGCTGTTGCTCGAGCTCGCCAGACGATTGCCCCACCGCTCCTTCGTCATGGCCGGTGGCAGCCTGCCGCGCCTGCGCGGCTATTTCGACGAGCTGTCGCGGGCGGCGGCGCGGATGGCGAACGTGCGCTTTCTCGGACCGGTGACGTATGCCGACACCGGCGCCCTGTTCGGGCGCGCGCGCCTGCACGTGAACACCTCGAGTGCCGAAGGGTTCCCCAACACCTTCCTGCAGGCGTGGGCGCGCGCGGTGCCGGTGGTCTCATTCTTCGATCCCGACCTGCTCATCGAACGACGCGGCTTCGGCCTTCGCGCGACGGACGTCGATGACATGGCCGCCGCCATCGAAGCGCTGCTCGTCGATCCCGGGCGTGCCGCTGCACTCGGGGCGGCCGCCCGGGCGTACGTGCTCGCGGAGTTCGCCCCGCGACAGGTCGCGCAACGCTACCTCGACCTGCTGCATGCCGCGCAGCCGCGCGGCTGGACGGCGCCGGCGACGACGCGCATCCCTGTCGCCAAATCCTGACAGACGAACTTGGCCGGGCCGCCGCGCATTCGACAATTGGTTGGAGCACACACGCATAGGGGCGCATGACCACCAGGCTCTGCGAGACCGCCCCGGAGGCGCACGCGACCGCACAACCCGCGCCGGCAGGGCGCGGTCCGGTGTTCATCGTGGGCATGCCGCGTTCGGGTACCAAGCTGCTGCGCGGGCTGCTGGCGCAGCATCCGCGGGTGCGCGTCGCGGCGGCCGAGACCGAGTTCCTGCCGTTTCTCGCAGGCTGGGTCGAACGTCACGGGCCGCCCGTGAGCGAGCAGGCATTCTCCGACCTGCAGGCCGCCATGCATCACGCAACGTACTTCCACTACCGGTCGCGAGCGGCCGGAGCGTTCGACTGGCGACGTTGGCGCGCCTGCTGCGCGGGTCACTATGACGTGGGCGGACTGTTCGACGGGTTCATGCGCTGTGAGCTCGACATCGGCACCGGCAGCGACGTGCGGTGGGTGGACAAGTCGCCGGCGTACATTCGTCATGTGCCGCTGATCCTGAACGCGTTCGCCGAGGTGCGCATCATCCACCTGGTGCGTGACGTACGCGATTACTGCGTCTCCATGCGCAAGGCCTGGAACAAGGACATTCGCCGCGCGGCGTGGCTGTGGGGGCGGGACGTTCTGGACGCGCACGGGCACTGCACCGCTCACCCGGAGCGCTGCATCGAGGTGCGCTACGAGGACCTGCTCGAGGATCCGGAAGGGCAGATGCGGCGCCTGTGCATGTTCCTCGACCTGGAGTACCTGCCGGCGCTCACCCGGCTGGCGCACAACGTGGAGAACCGTGGCGACGCCAAGGGCAGCGTGGAGATCGTTCGCGACAACCACGGCAAGTTCACCAGCCGGCTCACGGTGCGGGAAATCACCGACGTCGAGGCGCTGGCGTGGCGCGCCATGCACGCGGTGGGCTACACGCCGCTGCATGCCGGCGGCCCGCGTCGGCTGGGCACGCTCGCGCAGCGCTGGCTGCGCATCCGCGACGGTCTGCGGCTCATCGCTGGCGATACGCAGCGCTTCGGCCTGCTGGGCTCGGTCCGGTTCCACCTGAATCACCGGCGCATGGTCGGCAGGTGAGGGGTCTCGTGAGGGATGTAAAGCTGGTCGCGGCGCTTGCAAGTATTACAACCGGGCCGTTGTGCGCGCGGGTGCCGCGCAGGTCGGGCGGGCAAGCGGCCGTCTGGTACACAACTTGCTGACGAACCGGCCTCTGACAGTGCGAGTCGTATCGAGACGGGGCAATGAGAATACTGTCGGTCGCGCTGATTGTCTTCCTGACGATGAGCACGGTCTTCGACTGGGATCCGGGCCCCATGCCGGGTCTCAGCGTGAAGAACGCGCTGCTGTACCTGCTGGCGACCGCGCTGCTGTTCCAGTACGCCGTCGAGCGCCGCTTCGTGCTGCAGCTGCCGGCCATCACCTGGCTGTTCGTGGCGCTGATCGGGTATGCCGTGTTGAGCTACGTCGCCGTCGTGATGGCGATTCAGTATCCGCGCTACGAGGTGCTGTACAACGCCTTCGCGCTGAAGAACCGCCATGTCGACCAGCTCATCTTCTTCCTGGTGTTCTTCTATGGCATGCGCGCCAGCAAGGATGCGCAGTTCACGCTCAAGTGCCTGCTGATCGCCTGGGCGGTCTCGCACGCGGTGGCATTGCTGGATGCGGTCGGCCTGATGCAGGTGGGTGATATCGAGCGTCGCGAGGACGGGCGCGTGCAGGGCGCCGTCGGCGAATCGAATCAATACGGTGCCTTCGTGGCGTTGTCCCTGCCGGCGTTCGTGGCTGCCGCGGCGGCGGCGCGTGGGCTGTGGCGGGTCGGGTGGGGGCTTGCGGCCCTGATGACCGCCGCTACCCTGGTCATGACGGTCTCGCGCGGCGCCTTCGTTGCCGTCATTGTCGCGACATTCGCCGGGGCCTTCCTGTTCCGGCGTTACCTGTCGGCGGCACGGATCGCGGCCTGGGCGGCGGGGGTAGGGGTCGCGGCCGTCGCGGTGTTCGTCCTGGTCGGTCTCAGCTACGGCGACCTGCTCTATGAACGCATCGTCGGCGGCGCGAGCAGTGACCTCGGCGCCGTGTCGTCCTCGCGTACCGAGATCTGGAGCAAGGCGCTGGCAACCATGTGGGAGCACCCCATCACGCTGCTCACCGGATTCGGCTGGAACGCCTACTGGAGCATGCCGTTTCGTTATTCGCCGCACAATTACTATCTGTCGCAGTGGTTCAATCTCGGCCTGCCCGGATTGATCTGCAGCGTCTTGCTGCTGGTGCTGCCGGTGCGGGTGGCGCGGGCGGCGTTCGCGAGCGCGGCACCCTGGCTGCGCCCCACGCTGGCGGCGTTCGCCATCGGCACCATCGCGTTCGCGGCGGCCACCTTCTTCGTGGACCTGTACCTGCCCTGGCTGTATTACTGGGCCTACGCGGGGCTGGTGCTGCGCATGGCGGTGAACGCACGCGAAGCGGCCGGGCGGCCGATGCCGCAGGCCGCCGCGGCGCGGGCGCGCCGGGCGGATCCGTACGGGTGGATCGGGGCCGTACGACAATGAAGGAGCGACGCATGACCCCGGCGTCCGCCACCCTGCGGCACGTGATCCTCAGGCCGCTGCTGGAGCAGGGTGCGGCATGTCCCCTGGATGTCATGTTCGTGCTGAACAGCCTGTCCGTGGGCGGCTCGGAATCCAAGGTGGTGCGCCTCGCCAACCGGTTGCGCGAGCGCGGCGCGGAGATCGGCCTGGCCTACCTGAACGGGCCGCACGTGCTGCTCAGGCAGATTCGTCCGGACATTCCGGTCTGGCATCTCGACCGGCGCGGTAAGTACTCGCTGTCGACGCTCGTGGCGCTCCGGCACCTGGTGCGCGAACAGCGACCGCGCAACGTCGTGGCGGTGAGCCTGTATCCGACCTTGTACGTCCTCGGTGCGACCCGCGGGATGCGTCGTCGCCCGCGGGCCATCGGCTTGATCAACACCACGACCTTCAATCCTGGCCAGGAATGGCGCGGCAGGGTGTATCGGCCGGTGCTGCGTTGGCTGGATTGGACGGTGTATGGCAGCGAGGTGCAACGGCGCGCATGGCTGAGCGAATCGGCGCCCGCGCAGCGGCGCTCGTGCGTGATCTACAACGGCGTCGATGTGCGGCATTTTCGCGCCATGCACGACGCCGTGGCGCTGCGCGAGCAACGTCGCCGCCTGGGCATTGCCGAGCGTGCGGTGCTGGTGGGTACGGTCGGTCGACTCGCCCCGGAGAAGGGACAGTCCGCGTTGATCGATGCCCTTGCACGGGCACGCGCCGCCGGCGCCGACGTGCACCTGCTGATCGTGGGGGACGGACCCATGCGAGCCCGGCTCGAGCAGCATGCCGCGCGTCGGGGGGTGAGTGCACAGGTCACTTTCGCGGGCGCCGTGCTCGACGTGCGGCCGTTGCTCGCCATCATGGAGGTGTTCGTGCTGCCGTCACGCTACGTGGAGACCTTCTCTAACGCCGCGCTCGAGGCCATGGCCATGGGCAAGCCCTTGATCCTGAGCGAGATCGGCGGGGCGCGGGAGATGATCGACGATGGCGTCGAGGGCTACGTGGTGCCGATCGAGGACATCGAGCGGCGACTGCCGGAGCTGCTGCTGCGTCTGGCGCAGGACAGGCGACTGCGCGAACGGCTCGGTCGCGCCGCGACGCGGCGCGCCCGCAGCGCGTTCTCGCTCGAGGCCATGATCGATCGTTACAGCGAGCTGTTCGGGTGTCCCCTGTATGGCCGCGGCGCCTGAACTGCTGCCCGCCATGCCGGCGAGGGTGCTGCAACTCGGCCCGGCGCTCGAAGTGCGCGGCGGCATATCGAGCGTCGAGCGCTTGATCGTCGAGCATCCGGCTGCGGCGGTGAGCATCAGGCACGTGGCGACCATGGAGGATGGTTCGCCGCTGCGCAAGGCGGCGGTGTTCATGCGCGCGGTGCGCACCCTGCGCGCGGCGCTGTGCACGGATCCCGAGGTCCTGGTGCACATCCATTTCTCCTCGCGCGGCAGCACGCTGCGCAAGCTGGTGCTTGCCTGGATGACGCTGCGCGCCGGGCGGCCGCTGGTGTTGCATGCGCATGGCTCGGTGTTCGACCAGTTCTATGACGGCTTGCCGCGACCGGCCCAGGCCGCGGTGCGCCGGATCTTTTCCCGGGCCGATTGCTTCCTGGTCCTTTCCACGCAGTGGAAGCGCTTCTATCTGGCGCGCTTCGCGCTCGACGAGTCACGCATCCGTGTATTGTGCAATCCGGCCTTTCTGCCCCCGCAGGCACCGCGGCGTGAGGGGCGCGCGCGTGTGCAATTTCTGTTTCTGGGGCGAATCGGTCGTCGCAAAGGGGCCTTCGATCTGCTCGCGGCATTCGCGGCCCTCGCGCCAGCGGTGCGCAGCCGCTGCCGATTGGTGTTTGCGGGCGACGGCGAGGTCGAGGCGCTGCGCGTGCGCGCCCGGCCGTTCGGTGCACAGGTCGAGGTGCAGGGCTGGATCGACGGCGCACGGCGCGCGGCGTTGTTGCAGGAGAGCGATGTCTTCGTGCTGCCGTCATACCACGAAGGCGTGCCCATGGCGTTGCTCGAGGCGATGGCGTTCGGGTTGCCGCTGGTGACGACGCCCGTCGGCGGCATTCCGGACGTGGTCACGGACGGCGTCGAGGGGCTGATGATCCATCCTGGCGACATAGCACATCTGCAGGCCGCCATGGCCTCACTCGTCGATGACGAGCCTCTGCGCCTGACGCTCGGTCAGCGCGCCCGCCGTCGCGCGGAAGGATTGGATGTGAGTCGGTACTCCATGGAGCTGGGGCGTATTTACCGGCAGTTGCTGGAACGCGAGCGCGTGCGCGGTCCGGTATAGGCCATGCAAAGCCCGGGCTGGTACGTTCGGCGTCTTGGACGCATGTCGCCTGCGGAGTGGGTGTGGCGCGCGGGGCAGCTCGCGCGCGCGAGCGCCGGCCGGATGGGGATCGCCCGCCCGGGGCCGACGCCGCCGCCCCGGCCGGGACGCTCGATTGCCTTCGTACAGCGCGATGTGCAACTGCCGCCCGAGCGCTACGTGGCGCAAGCCGAGGCCATTCTCGCCGGACGCTTCAGGATCTTCGGTCTGGAGTGCGAGCTGGGCTGTCCGCCGACCTGGAATCGTGACCCGCTCACCCGCAGGCTCGCGCCCACGGTGCATGCCGGCACGCTGGACTACCGGGATGAGCGTCTGGTCGGAAACATCAAGTATCTCTGGGAGCCCAACCGGCATCTGCACCTGCCGGCGCTCGCGCAGGCCTACGTGCTCACCCGTGACGCGCGCTACGCCGATGCGCTGCGGATGCATGTCGACTCATGGATCGAGCAATGTCCCGTCGGCTACGGGCCCAACTGGGCAAGCTCGCTCGAGCTGGGTATCCGGCTCATCAACTGGAGCATTGCCTGGCAACTGCTCGGCGGCTGGGAGGGCGCGCCGTTCGCCACTGCGCAAGGCGAGGCGTTCCGCGCTCGCTGGCTGGCGTCCGTGTACCAGCACGCGCGCGCCATCGTCGGCAGGCTGTCCCGGTTCTCTTCGGCCAACAATCATTTGATCGGCGAAACCGCCGGCGTATGGATCGCCTCCGTCACCTGGGATTGCTGGCCACGCCTGCAAGCGTGGGGCGCGCGGTGCAAGCGCATCCTGCAGGCCGAGGCATTGCGCCAGAACGCACCGGACGGCGGCAACCGGGAACAGGCGTTCGCCTATCAGCAGTTCGTGCTGGATTTCCTGTTGCTGGCCGGGCTGGCCGCGCGCGCGGCGGACGATGATTTTTCTCCGGAGTACTGGGACCGGATCGAGTCGATGCTGACCTTCATCGCCGCCATGATGGACGCCGCCGGGAACGTACCGATGATCGGCGATGCGGACGACGGCTACGTGGTGCGTCTCTCGCCGGAGCCGCACTGGGACAACTATCGCTCCTTGCTCGCCACGGGGGCCGCTTTGTTCGAGCGGGATGATCTGGCGTACAAGGGCGGCAGGGCCGACCACAAGACCCGGTGGTTGCTCGGCAGCGGTGTCCGCCGGCACAGGGTCGGCGCCGCTCGCCGGCGCCGCGCGGCCGTCCCGGCGAGCCGCGCGGGGCGGCTGGCCGCGGCGCGCGTGGCGGCATGCATGGCGCCGGGGCAGGGCGCTGCGCAGGTCGCGGCGCAGCCGGCGCCGCGGATGCCTGCCGTGGCCTTTGCGCGGTCATTCCCCCATGCGGGCTACTATGTGCTCGGCGATGCCTTCGAGACGGCCGAGGAGATCCGCATGCTCGTCGATGCCGGGCCGCTCGGCTATCTCAGTCTCGCGGCCCACGGGCATGCGGATGCCCTGTCCCTGGTGCTCAACATTGCAGGACGCGAGGTGCTGGTCGACCCCGGCACGTACGCCTATCACACCGAGCCTGGCTGGCGCGCCTATTTCAGAAGCACGCGGGCGCACAACACCGTCATGGTGGACGGCGAGGATCAATCGCGACAGGCCGGCAACTTCATGTGGATTCAACACGCGCATGCCCGCTGTCTGCAGTTCGACGTGGAAGGTGAGTACCAGCGGTTCGTGGGCGAGCACGACGGCTATCGGCGTCTGCCCGACCCCGTGACGCATCGGCGCGAAATCGTGTATGACCCGCTGGTCCGTGCGTTCACCGTGCTCGATACGTTGACCTGTGCCGCGGCACATCGTGTGACGCGCCACTGGCATTTTGCGGAGGGCCTCGCGCCGCAGCTGAGGGACGGAGTGGTCCGCGTCCGGGTGGGACCCTACCTGGTGCGCCTGGCGAGCGACGCGCCGGTCGAGGCCACTGTGGTCACGGGCGGTGGACCGACGCAAGGCGGCTGGATCTCACGGGGATTCGGTCGCAAGCAGCCGATCGCGACCGTGGCCTGGCATTCGCGCATCGCCGGCACGGCCTGCCTGATCACCCGGATCGAGTGTCAACGCATGGAGTAGGCGCCGTCGCGGCCGGACGCATGGCCGGCGTCCGCGGCCGCAGGTAGGCGCCGGTGGGCCACACGCCGGCGCGCAGCACCGGCGCATTCCTGAGTCGGGCGGCGCCGGC
Source organism: Pseudomonadota bacterium (assembly GCA_003242495.1). Lineage (GTDB taxonomy): Bacteria > Pseudomonadota > Gammaproteobacteria > Steroidobacterales > Steroidobacteraceae > Steroidobacter. Next base: position 18,304 of record QGUO01000003.1, read on the forward strand.
GAGCAGATCCATGCCGGTTCGCGCCTCGGCCAGCCAGCGACGCTTGTGTTCGCTGATTCCGCCCAGGAAATCGTACTCGCGCACGCCACGCCCGATGCAGTCGCGGATGACGTGCGCGCGCAGCGCATTGCCCACGTGGGGCAGGTAGTCCGGGTCGAAGCCCTCCTGCAACTGCAGGAAGGTGTCGGCGTAGACATAACCGAGCTGCACCGCCTTGGGATCGTCATGCTCGCAGAGCGCGTACAGCGCCAGCCAGCCCGCTTCGAGCGCCAAGGGCGCGAATCGCTGATAGAAGGCGCGTTCGAGCGGGCGGCGGTCGAACACGCCCTGTTGGCCCGCGGCGCGCCAGCGCTTGCCATGCAGGCGAAACAAGGCATCGAGCGTCGACGCGAGCTCCGCGGGGGTCTGTACCCGCCGCACGCTTACGCCCGGGCGGGACAGGATTTTGTTGCTGGTGCGCCGAACCTGCTGGCGGCGGCTCGCCGACATCCGCCCCAAATAGCCCTCATAGTCGTCCGGCAAGGCAATGGCGGAGAAGGTGTGTACGCGGCGATTGGCGCGGATCCCTGCCTGGCGCAAGGTGTCGAGCAGGGCGCGTGACACGGGCTTCCAGCCCGGCAGCTTTGGCATCCAGAGCAGGTCCCACTCGGAGCGCGCTGCGCGCAAGGCGGCCGCGATCGCGGCGAACGCTTCGGCCTCACAGTCGCGGCGCGCAATCCAGGTCTGATATTCCGCACCCGACTCCACATCACCGAGCATGCGCAACATGCGGTAACGCAGCATGTGCGCCAGCACGTAATCGCAACGGTACAGCGGCGCAGCGCCTGCCAGCCTGCCGTCACCATCGCGCACGCACACGACGAGCAGTTGCAGCGCATGCTCGCGTACCGCGAGCCAGGTGTCGAGCCATTGCCAGGTGAGAAACAGCGAATCGGCATTGCTGTCGGCCAGCAGGGCGTTCCACTCCGGGGCGAGCGCCCGCCATTCTTCGATCGTCGTGATGATCTCGTGCTGCATGACGTGATCCACAATCATCGATTGCCAGGCTTTGTTCCTCGCGTTGCCCGCGACATGACTGCGGCTGACGCCCATTGATCGAGCAACAGTAGATCGGTATCGTGACCACAACCGCTGCGATGCACGCTGCGGTCCGCGTCTGGTGCATCGAACAAGCGTTCCCAGGGGGATCGCGTGACCGTTCAAGTCCCTGTAGAGCTGCGCTCTCTCGAGATGCGCTGCGTGCGAGTCGGCGTGGCGCTTCAGTCATGGCACATTCCTGCATGGCAACACCTGGCGCTCGAGAAGGTCACGCAGTGCGATCATGCGCAGCTGGCATCCGTCATCCTCATCGAAGGCGGACGCAGCCATGCCGGGATCGGCGCGGCGCTGCTGCGGCGTGCGTTCGAATGGCAGGAGGCGCGCAGGAAGGTGTCGCGGCGTGGACCCTGCGAGATGCTGGATGCGACAGCCCTGCTGAGTCATGTGCCGGTTCATCGCTTGAGCCCGAAAGCCAAAGCAGGAGCTGCGCCTCGACAGACGCTCGAGGAGATTCGTGGCGAGGCGCTCGATGTGATCGTGCTGCTGAGCGATGCCGATTGCATCGATGGGCTGTCGGCCGTGGCGCGTTACGGGGTGTGGTACTACCAGCACGATGCAGCGGGCGCAGGCGATGCCGCCGGGACCTCGGCGGGCCTGTGGGAGGTGCTCACACGTCAGCCCTGTGTCAAGTCGATGCTCCGGGCGACCTTGGCGAACGAGCCATGCGAGATCACCCTTCAGGTGTCGTACTCGGCCATCGATCATTGCTGTTTCACACGCACGCGTTGTGGTCACTTATGGAAAAGCGCCTCGTTCCTGGTGCGCGGGCTGCGCGAGCTGGCGGAACACGGTGACGAAGCGCTCTCGGGGGCACGGCGAGCGGTGCAGGACGGGACGTGGGTGGAGCCCGCGCCGGGGGGTTGGGGGTCGCGACGAACGCGGCTGCGCCGGACGGCGCCCACCCGGCGCGGGCTGGTGCGACGGCCGGTCGGCAGCCTGGCGTGGACCATGGGAGTTCTGCGCTACCTGCTCTGGCGTCTGTATATGAAGATGGCCATGCGCATCTACCGCGAGCGCTGGATCCTGCTTTTCGATTTCGGCGGGCAGGCGAACAGCCTCTCCGACTTTCAGAAACTGATTCCGCCGCCCGATCGGTTCTGGGCGGATCCGCATGTCGTACAGCGTGATGGCCGCTACTATGTGTTCATCGAGGAGGCGCCGCTGGCGACGCGCCGCGGGCACATCTCGGTGCTGCGTCACAATGAGGACGGTTCGTTCGGCGCACCGGTGCCGGTCATTCAGCGTCCCTATCATTTGTCCTATCCATTCATCTTCGAGTGGCGCGGCGAGCTGTTCCTGATGCCTGAATCCTCGGAACATCGCACCATCGAGGTGTATCGTTGCAAGCGTTTTCCAGAGGAATGGGAGCTGGAGTGCGTGCTCATGGAGAATGTGGCGGCGGTGGACAGCACGCTGGTGCAGCACCAGGGTAGGTGGTGGCTGTTCACCAGCATCAAGGAGAACGATGGCGCAGCGTGGGACGAGCTGTTCGTGTTCCACGCGGAATCACCGCTCACGCGACACTGGCAGCCGCACGCCCGCAATCCCGTGGTGTCGGACGTGCGCTGCGCGAGACTTGCAGGCGCGTTGTATCACGAGGGCCCGGCGCTGTATCGGCCATCACAGGACGGCTCGTACCGTTACGGTTACGGGGTCCGGCTCAATCGCGTTGAGGAGCTGACGCCGCAGACGTACCGGGAAGTGATGGTGCAGCAGTTCGCACCCGGTTGGGACCGTTCGATTCGCGCCGTGCATTCCTTCAGCCGCAACGGGCACCTCACGATGATCGACGGCATGTACCGACACCGTCGCGAGCGGGCGACACACGCACGGACGAGTCGGCGTGTCGGCGTCGGGCGACTCCCGCTGGCGAAAAATACATCCAAGCTGTCGTAAGGGGCGCGCACAGAGGTTCACTCACCACTGGCGGAACTTTCCCTTTCGGCGTCCAGTTTACCTGCGTCAGTTGGGTCAACTCCCCGGCGGGTTCATGCGCGAGACAATCGGTGCCGACACAGCGCGCGCGATCAACCCGGCACCCGTCGCGCATGCGCCGCTTGCGGCGCGTCCGCAGCACGCGGTGCAGCGCTCTTTGGCCGAGCCGCCGGCGATCGCTCTGCTGCGCAAGCTGCTCAATCCGACGGTGATCGTGCTTGCCTTGCTGGCGTGCGTGCTGGCATACGGCGAGCGCCTGGACTCTCAGTATCTGGCGCTCGCTGCCCTGGCGTTCCTGATCTCGGCGCAAATCTTGAGCGATCCACAGCTGCATCGCAGCGAATTCGGTCTCGGCGAGTTGCTGCGTCACCGCATTTTTCCCGAGTGGGTATTGGTGTCGGCGGCGCTGCTGTTACTGGCATTTGCACTCAAGGTGACCGAGGAGTTCTCGCGTAAGATCATCCTGACATGGTTCGTGATTGCGCCGTTCGCCGTGCTTGGCGCGCAAGCCGGCCTGTCGCGACTGGCGAGGTTCGCCGCGCTGCGCGGCAGCATCGCGCAAAGCCACATCATCATCGGTGCGAATCTGCTCGGGCAGCGCCTGGCGCAGCGACTGCAGCGCAATCCCCATCGCGGCGTGTTCAAGGGGTTCTTCGACGATCGTGACAGCCATCGCCTGGCAGGCCTCTCCGAAGAGCAGCTGCTCGGCACGATGGCGGATGTCGCCGAGTACGTGCGCCTGAACTCGGTGGGCTGCATCTATATCTGTCTGCCGATGCGCGCCGACCCTCGGGTGATGCAGCTCATGGAGGAGTTGAAGGACACGACGGCGTCCGTCTATTTCGTGCCGGATATTTTCGTCTTCGATCCTATCCAGGCGCAGCTCGCCGAGATCGAGGGCTTTCCCGCGGTGGCCGTCTGCGAAACGCCATTCCATGGCATGAACGGCGTGCTCAAGCGCGCCAGCGACATCGTGCTGGCCGCATTGCTGCTCGCCCTGCTGTGGCCGCTGATGCTGATCATCGCGCTGGCGGTCCGCTCGACCTCGCCCGGCCCGGCACTGTTTCGGCAGCGCCGCTACGGACTGTATGGCGAGCCCATTCATGTGTACAAGTTTCGCACCATGTCGGTGTGTGAGGATCGCGGCCCGATCATGCAGGCGCGACGCAATGATCCGCGCGTGACGCGGGTCGGCGCCTTCCTGCGTCGCACGTCGCTCGATGAGCTGCCGCAGCTGTTCAATGTGCTGATGGGCACCATGAGCCTGGTCGGCCCCCGGCCGCACGCAGTGAGTCACAATGAGGCGTATCGCAAGGTGATCGACGGCTACATGCGCCGCCACAAGGTGCGTCCGGGCATCACCGGCTGGGCACAGGTGAACGGTTTGCGCGGCGAGACCGATACCGTGGAGAAGATGAAGCAGCGCGTCGAGTTCGATCTCGATTACCTGCGCAATTGGTCGTTGCATCTGGACCTGCGCATCCTGTTGAGGACGGCGGCGGTCGTGTGGCGCGACCGCAATGCCTATTGAGAGCCGCCGGCCGTGAGGGGCGACGCAGCCAAGCGGCAGTCGCTTCCGCCCGTGGCCCTCGCCTTGTGCCGCTTCCTGGACCATGAGCGGATCGAGTATGGCGTCGTGAGCCCGGGCGGGCGCGGCGCGGACTTGCACCTGATCGTGAGGCCGGCCTGGCTCGGCGCCGTGCCGTCGGCGCTCGGCAGTTTCTGTGCCGCACAGGGCCTGCAGCTGGTGGCCTGTCGGCAGCGGGAGCGCGAATCCTGGCATTGCGTGCTGGCCCGGGTGCCGCACACGGGTTGGCCGGCGCTGTGTGCGGTCGAGATCCGCGGCGACTTCTGGCGGGGCGGTCGACGGCTGGCAGCGGCCGAGGAGTTGCTCGCCCGGCGCTCGAGCGTGGCGGCGGGCGAGACCGGCATGGCGTTCTTCGCGGTGGCGCCGGCGCACACCTTTTTATATGTGCTCCTGAAATGTGCGACCGAGGACGAGCTCGACGAGACCGGGGGCAGGGCGCTGCTCGCGGCATGGCGCGCCGACGAGCAGGGCGCGCGGGCGCTGCTGGGAAACCGCCTGGACCCGGCCTGGCGCGAGCTGCTGGTGCGCGCGCTCGAGCGGAACTCGTGGCAGGCGGTCCGGCTGGTGCTCCCGGGCGTGCGCGCGAGTCTCTACCGCCATTGCCGTTACCGCTTCCCGGGGCCGGGCGACCTCGGCCGGGCGCTCCTGCGGGCGCTGCGCCCCGAGGGGGTGCTGGTGGCGTGCCTGGGACCGGACGGCAGCGGCAAGACCAGCCTCATCGAGGCGCTCGGCCGGCGCGCGCTGCCGCCGTTCACCGGTGTGCAGACCATGCAGCTGCGTCCCCGGGTGGTGTTGCCGCATGGCGTCGCGCCGCCGACGCCGAACCGCGCGGATCCGGCGCGCGGCGGCCTGGGGCGCCTGGCGAAGCTGCTGATGTTCGTGTTCGACTACGCACTGGGCTACTGGCTGCGTATCCGGCCGCACCTGGTGCGCGGCGCGCTGGTCGTTTTCGATCGCTACTACGACGACGTGCTGGTGGATCCGGTCCGCTACCGGCTGGTGTCCGGACGCCAGATGCTTGCGCGCCTGTTGCTGCCCTGGGTACCGCGCCCGGGCCTGTGGCTGGTGCTCGACGTGCCGCCCGACGTGCTCGAGTCGCGCACCACCGAGCTGCCGCGCGACGAATCGCAGCGCCAGCGCGCCGAGTACCGACGGGTGCTGCGCGACCGGGAGGATGCCGTGGTGCTCGATGCGCGCGAGCCGCTCGAGCGCGTCGTGGCGCAGGCCGAGCGCGCGATCGTCGCGCACCTCGCCCAGCGCACGGCGCACCGCTTCGGCCTGCCGCACGTCACGGTGGACAACCCCTGGAGCGCGCGCCTGTTGTTGTTCTTCTGCCGTCATCGGGTGCCGCTGCTCAGTCGGCTGGTGCGCATCGTGTTCAATTCCGACATTTACTGTCGCCTGCCGCCCGATATCCATCTGCCTCACCCCTACGGTGTCGTCATGCACGCACAGGCGGTGATCGGGCGACGTGTCACGGTCATGCAGCAGGTGACCCTCGGCGGCAAGGATCCGGACGAAGGCGCGGCGCCGGTGATCGGCAACGATGTGTTCATCGGGGCCGGCGCGCGCGTGCTCGGCGACGTGCGCATCGGCGACGGCGCGGTGATCGGCGCCAATGCCGTGGTCACGCGCGACATCCCGCCCGGCATGACCGTGGTCGGCGCCAACCGCATCGTCCGGCGCCTGCGCGGCGTGCCGCGGCCGGGGGGAGCCGGCGCGCGTCACGCGGGGATGCCGCGACCGTGACGCCGGTCACGGTCCGTCGGCAGATGCCGACAGGGGAGGCGCGAGCCGCGGCATGAACTTGGTCGGCGCCGGCCGTTCCGCCCGAACCGTCAGGTGCCGCGCGATGCGAACGCGTCCTTCGCAGACCGCGTTTCTCAATCCGACAGCCCATCGGCTACACTAACTCCGGCAACAAGGCAGACGGCCGAGTTGCCGATTTCTCAACCGACCTCTCCGTTCGAACAGGAACTTGCGGGCGTAATGGGCGACTCTTTGCGGGCTTTGCTCGACTCGACACCCTTGGGGGCGGGAAGTGCCCAGTACATCGAAGCACTGTATGAACAGTTCCTGGCCGATCCCGCCTCGGTAGCCCCCGAGTGGCGTGAGTACTTCGCCGGGATCGCGCCGGCCGGGGACGGTAAGGCGCGCGACATCGCCCACACGCCGCTGCGCGAAGCGCTGGCGCGGCGTGCTCGCGAGCGCCGCACCGCTGCGGCGGCCTCGGCGGCCGGCGACGTCTCCGCCAAGCAGGGGGCGGTCTCCCGGCTGATCCAGGTCTACGCCAACCGCGGTCACCTGATCGCGGACATCGACCCGCTCGGCATGATGCAGCGGCCGATGCCGGAAGTCCTCGAGCTCGAGCATTTCGGCCTGTCGGAGGCCGACATGGACACCGAGTTCTACACCGGCAGCCGTGATGGGACGATTCCGGCGCGCATGACGCTGCGCCAGATTCTCGCCAACCTGCGACATATTTATTGCAGCACCATCGGCGCGGAGTTCGCCCACATCTCCAATTCCCGGGAGCGGCTCTGGCTGCAGAACCGCTATCAGAACGGCCGCATCCAGCACCGTTTCTCGCCCGAGGAGCGCAAGACGGTGCTGCGTCAGCTGACGGCGGCCGAGGGCCTGGAGCGCTATCTCGCCACCAAGTACCCCGCCCAGAAGCGTTTTGCGCTGGAAGGCGGCGAGTCGCTCATTCCGCTGCTCGACGACCTGATTCAGCAGGGCGGGCAGCGCGGCGTCGAGGAATTCGTCATCGGCATGGCGCATCGCGGGCGCCTCAACGTGCTGGTGAACGTGGTCGGCAAGTCTCCGCAGCTGCTGTTCTCGGAATTCGAGGGCCATTACGACAGCAACCACGCGCAGGGCTCGGGCGACGTGAAGTACCACAAGGGCTTCTCGACCGATATCCGCACGCCCGCCGGCAATGTGCACGTGGCCCTGGCGTTCAATCCCTCGCACCTCGAGGTGGTCAACCCGGTGGTGCAGGGCTCGGTGCTGACGGTGGCCTTGGCGTTCATTCTCATCAACCTGCTGGTGGACGTCTTGTACGCGTACATCGATCCGGCCATCCGCTACGACTGAAACCGCCCGCGGCGCGGGCAAAGGGAGACGGAGGAGGAAGGCGCGGTGGGGATTCCCCTTGAGTCCCATGCCCAGCGGCCGGCCGCCGACCGGGGGGCGGCGCCCTGGCGCCAGGTGTTGCGCCGGCTGGTCCGCAACCGCCTGGCCATGCTGTGGTTGGCCATCATCCTGGCCTATGTGATCTTGGCGGCGCTGGCACCGTGGATCGCGCCCTACGATCCGCTGCGC
>QGUO01000259.1 GCA_003242495.1 Pseudomonadota bacterium
GGATTTTTGAGGATCGAGGATCCGACAACGAATTTGAACGTCGCCGGCGACCTCGTCATCGGGCGCGATGCGAGTCCGGCGACCATGACCGTGGCAAACGGCGCTCATCTGACGACCGGCCGCAGCTCCACGTTCACCCACTGCATGGCTCGCCCTGGCAGGCGCTCTTCGCGGCGTGCGCCATCTCGGCCTCAGCGCGCAGGGATATACAACGTCGTCACAAACCCAGGAAAGATGCGCCAAGGCCATGGTTGGTAACATATCCGCCTCACACCATCGCCGGAAAGCCTCTCATGACGGCCTTCTACTATGGGTTGACCGTGCTGATCTGGGGGACTACCTGGATCGCCATCAAGAACCAGATCGGAATCGTCCCGATCGAGGCGTCGATCGCCTACCGCTTCGCACTGGCCGGAACAGTCCTGCTTCTCGTGTTGCTGATGACGCGCAGGCTTCATCCCATCGCCCTGCGCCATCACCCGCTCATCGCTCTGCAGGCTGCCTGCCTGTACTCGTGCAACTTCATCTGCCTCTACATGGCCATGTTCCACGTTCCGAGTGGAGTGGTATCCGTCGTCTCTTCGGCTGTCGCCATCTTCAACATCATGAATGCATTCATTCTTGGTGGACGGCGCCCGGAGCGAAGAGTGCTGACAGGGGCCGTCATGGGTGTGGCCGGCATCGTCTGTCTCTCCTGGGATAGTGTGACAGGCGCGACGTTTGCCTATGAGACGATCAAGGGCGTGGCGGTTGCCCTCCTCGGAGCCTGGTTCTTCTCCATCGGCAATCTCGTCTCGGCGCGCAATCAAGAGCACGGCTTGCCCATCGCGTCGGTCAATGCATGGGCCATGCTCTATGGGGCGGCTATCGTCTCCTTGTTCGCTGTCGCGCGTGGCGTCCCGTTCACATTCGACCCTTCGCCGGTCTATGTGGCCTCCCTGATCCATCTTGCCATGTTCGGTTCCATCATCGCCTTTATTGCTTACTTGACCGTGGTGGGTAGGCTGGGACCGGAAAAGGCAGGCTATATGACGGTGCTTGCCCGGCGGTGGCTGTGCTGATCTCCATGCTCTTCGAGAACTATCGCCTTACGCCGCTCGCCGGGGTCGGGCTGGCGGCTGTGCTGGTGGGAAATGTGCTGGTCCTCATGAAAGGGCCGAAAGCGAGCGCAATGGCTGCAAGCCTCGAACAAAGCTGAACGGTCGTCTCACGCCGCCGCCGGGCGTCGCGCCTGCTGGAGGAGCGCGCCCGTCCCGACGAGCAACGCCACGAAGGCGATCACACCGCCCAGGAACGGAATGCCGGCCGCCAGCCCCAGGACGATCAGTGCGACGGCCGCAGCGGCGATGCGGCTCCCGCGGCTGAGTTCGCGCGTCGGGCGGGTGCGTGCCAGCACCGTATCGCCCAGCGCGATGCCGGCGACGACGTAACCGACGACGAGCAACATGGGGTAGGCGAGCAGCAGTAGCAGGCCGAGCGGCAGCCCGATGACCGTGAACATGGCGATGACCAGCGCGACCGGAATGGCTACGAACGCGATGAGTCCGATCAGCAGGCTTCGGCCGAAGCGGGCGCCGGCCGTCTCGCTCGCCCGGCGCATCAGCCCAGGGAACACAGAAAGCAGAATGGCGGCGAGGACGATGAGTCCGAGGGACCAGACAAACAGTCCGAAGATGGACGCTGCAGGCCGTTCCTGTTCCGACAGACGTTCGACCTTCCCGCCGATCTCGGCGCCCGAGGCGCGTGTGAGCTCGCGCTTGCTGCGATAGTGCAGGGTCCCGGCGATGCGCGCATTCGGGCCGAGCTCGATCTCATCCGCGCTGAGCCGAGCGTCGCCGCCGATCTCCCCATCGATGTAGATCCGCCGGCCTGCGGCCAGCAGGTAGCCGTCGACATCGCCCGCGATGTTCACATCGCGCGCGGCGATGGTGGCGTTGCCCGCGATGCGCGCGTCCCGCGCCAGATCGATCCGGGCGCCTGCCATCCGGGCGTTACCGGCGATCGTCGCGGTGAGCGCGAGATGTCGCCCGGCGAGATACGCGTCCTGCCGGACCGGTGCGCCGATGCGCACTTCGCGCGCAGCCACGACCGCGCTGCCGCCCACCGCGCCGTTCACGCGCACCGCATCGCCGGCTGCGATGAGGTCGCCGCGGGTGCCCGAAACATCCGTCGCGCCGCCACCGACGAACAGATCGTCCCCGATCGTGAACTGCTCGGGCCCCGGGGAGCGTTGCCCGGGTCCGCAGGCTCCCAACAGGACGAGCAGCATGGCGAGGCAGAGCCGGCGAACGGTGGTAGCAATCATGGCTTTTCCTTCGCGCACTCCGGCTCGGTGCCTCCCGGCGATGGACGTTGTCCAGGGGCGGCAGTGGAACGCGTCAGTGATGTGTCCACGCGATCGATTCTGCGCCGTAGCGTAGTGAACGATGGCGGACGCGCCAGTAGGACATACCCGCAAACGGTCCCGCGGGCAGGCGGGCTTCCCTCGGTAACACTCCGGATTGAGGTCGTGGCCGCAGCGCGGATGCTTGTCCTCCGTCGTGAGTGTCGGGCTGGCGTGCCGGGCACGTACGTCGCGCATCCGCGCGTCTGGACTCGAGGAGGGAGACCTCATGAACGAGCTCGAACCGGTCATCGGCGATTGGTACTTGCATCGGGACAAAGGCGAGACCTTCCGCGTGGTGGCAATCGACGAGGAGTCCGGCATCATCGAAACGCAAAGCTTCGACGGCGATGTCGAGGAGCTGGAGCTGGACGCATGGTGGGACCTCGACATCGAGCCCGCCGAGCCACCGGAGGATTGGACCGGACCCTATGACGACATCGAGGCCGATGACCTCGATTACAGCGATACCGGCATGAGTGGACGGGACTGGCGCGAGCCCCTGGAGCCGCTGCGCGGGCCGGAGGAAACGTGGGCGCCGGAGGCGGCGCAGGAAGAAGACGAAGAGGACATCGTACCGGGTGAACTGACGGCGCAACTTCCGGACACCCTGGCGGAGGATCTCGAGGACGTGCCACGCGATGCATTGCCCAGCGACGACTCCGCCGCGCTGCCGCGCGCCTCCGACGAGCGACCGGGCAAGAAGCCGCGACGCAGTGGACGCAAGCGGCCGAGGAACAAACGCGGATCGCACTGAAGCAGCAGGGATGCCTGCAGGAGCGCGCAGTGCGAATTCCCGGCGGCGCCTCTCGGCTCAGAACGTGCTCCCGCGCCGACGCGGCGCCACACGCAGTTCAACTCTTCTTCGAGGTCCTGGCATAGAAATCGGACAGGAGCGACTCGACTTCCGTGCTCTGACAGTTCGGGCAGCGATGCTGCGCGTCCTCGTGTTGGGCGACGCTCTCGTTGATCTCGAACGAGGCGCCGCACTTGCGGCAGCGATATTCATACGTGGGCATAGGCGTTCTCCGTGCAGAGGTCGCTGCGCAGCGGGTTCGCAAGCACGTGCAGGGCGCATGCTAGGGCCAGGCGCGCGGGCTGTCCATTTCGCGCCTTACGTAGTGCCGCGGACGTCGCCCACGCGGTCCCGGCGTTCCCAAGCGGCACCATGCAGCCGCGTCACGCGCTGCCGGGTGCGGCGGCGGCCAGATCCCGCAGCGTCCGGTGGACGAATTGCACGCAAATGGAGCCTTCGCCGACCACGGAGGCAATGCGCTTGATGCTGCCGACGCGCACGTCCCCGGCGGCAAAGACGCCGGGGAGCGATGTCTCCAGCATGTAGGGGCGGCGCTCCAGCGGCCAGCCGGCCGCAGCGAGCTCGTCCGGTCCGAGGTCTGATCCCGTCTTCACGAAACCCCGTGCGTCGAGTGCGACGCAATCGCTCAGCCACTGGGTATTCGGCTGCGCACCGATCATGAGGAAGACGTGGCGGATGTCGCGCCACTGCTCCTGAGGCTCGCTGCCGGTGCGCCAGGCGATCCGCTCGAGCTGTTCCTCGCCGTCGACCGCGATGAGCTCGGTGCGCGCGTGCAGCGTGACGTTGGGGCTTTCTTCGATGCGGCGCACGAGATAATTGGACATGGTCTCCGCCAGGCCGGCGGAGCGCACCAGCATGTGCACGTGCTGGCACAATCCGGCAAGGAATACCGCGGCCTGCCCGGCGGAATTGCCGCCGCCGACGACCACCACCTGTTCATCCTGGCACAGCCTGGCTTCCAGGTAGGTGGCGGCATAGTAGATGCCGGCGCCCGCGTAGCGCGCCAGGTCGTCGACTTCGAGCGTGCGATAGCGCGCGCCGGTCGCAATGAGCACTGCATGCGCGCGCAACACGCTGCCGTCGGCGAGCTCGATGCCGTAGGGACGCGTGTCGCAATGCAGGCGGCATGCTTCGCAGGCGACACTCAGGTTGGCGCCGAACTTCTGCGCCTGGGTGAGCGCCCGTCCGGCGAGGGCCTGGCCGGAAATCCCGGTCGGAAAACCCAGATAATTTTCGATCTTGGAGCTGGAGCCAGCCTGGCCCCCAGGGGCCATCGTGTCGATGAGGCGCACATCGAGGCCTTCGGAGGCGGCGTAAACGGCAGCGGCCAGTCCCGCCGGACCCGCGCCCACGATGAGCAGATCGTGCGCCTTGTCGTCGTCGACCTGGGGGTTGATTTGCAGACGATCGGCGATCAGGCGATTGCTTGGATTCCTGAGCACCTGCGTTCCGTGGCAGATCACCACCGGCATGTCCTCGGGGCCGACATGGAAGCGCTCGAGAATCTCGCGCACGCCTGGGTCGCTCTCGATATCGATATCGCGATAAGGGCAGGCGTTACGCGAGAGGAATTCGCGCAGCCGCAGCGTATCGGCGGAGTGGTTGCTGCCGAGCAGCATCACGTCGGCGCTGCCCTCGGACATCAAGCCCATGCGACGCAGGATGAAGGCGCGCATGAACAACTCGCTGAGCTCGGCATCGGTCTGCAGCATCTGGCGCAGGGTCTCGGCATCGACGGCGATGACCGTGCCGTTCTCGATGGCCTGGATGCGCACGTACCCGGCGCTGCCGCGCAGGGCGCTGATCTCTCCCGTGAAATCACCGGGCGTGAACGCGTAGACCGCCTCCTCGCCCTCGGGGTTGGGCAGCAGGGCCAACAGACGCCCGCTCAGCACGACGAAGATGTACCGCGGCCGCTTCCCAGGCTCGGTCAGGTCCTCGCCGGCGCGGATGTTCCGGCGCTGGCCATGAGCCTCGAGGCGTGCGATCTGTGCGGCGCTGAGCTTCGGGAACATCTGCTCCCGGCGCTTGGCGATGAGGTCGCTGTTCATGGGGCAATGTGGGGCTGGGGATGTGCGGAGCCGTCGGAGCGGCTTGCCGAGACCGGAATCGCGTGCGCGCCTCGGCGCAATCAAGGCCATGCCTTCCGACCCTGTAATAAGGGGCGGCGGGCGGGATTGGGTCCCCAGGGGCACCGCGGAGGTCGAGGATGAGGACCTTGCGGAAGGAGTGTCGGGGGGCCGGATGGATCCCTGGCGACGCGGGAGGGGGGCCCGGGGCGGGGGGGCGGGCGGGTTGCGGGCGGCGAGGGCGGAACTTGCGCTCAATCGATGCTCGCGGGGGTTTTCAGCAGAGGGCAATATGGTAGGATGCGCGCCCGCACCGCGATGCGGTCCGCTCCCGC
>QGUO01000663.1 GCA_003242495.1 Pseudomonadota bacterium
CGATGGAGGGCACGACCGAGTCGAAGTGGATGCGCGCCCACACCAGTGCCACACCCGTGGCGAAGATGGCGAGCATGAAGAACGGGTCGTACTGTGTATGCAGGACGGCGAACGCGACCGAGGTGACGAGCGCGATGATCCACAGCGGGACATTCAGGGCACGCAGCGCACCGAACAGATAGCCGCGAAACAGGACCTCTTCGAGCACCGGCGCGGCCACGCCGACCGCGAGGAACAGCAGAATCCGCGAATCGCCGCTCGCATAGATATCCACCATGAACTCGGGCGGCTCGACCCCGACGACCCGGGCGAGCGCGTCGGCGCCCATCATGACGCCCAGCATCACGGCGCAGGCGATGGCAATCGCCCGCGGAGGCACCCGTGTCAGCCCCAGAAAGCGTGTCGGATCCGGCTCGCGCCGGCGGGCAAGCCACCAGGCGAAGGGCAGACAGACGATGGTGGTGACGATGGCCGCGAAGCTGAACAGATAGCCGTCGTATTGCACCCCCGGCGGATGAATGCCCATCGGGCGCAAATACGCCTCGAAGAGACGCCCGAGCGTTCCGGCGGATACCGTGGCCAGCATGAATACCGCACCGAGCGCCACGCAGTCGCCCAGCAGCCGCCACCACGTCCAGCGGCGCGCCGGGTGGGTGAGATCCTGTTGCATGTGCTCGTGCATGATACGGCGGTTCCCCGACCGGGCGCACTCGTGACGTGCGACCCCCCGCGGAACGCGGCCGACGTCTCGTGCGTTGCCGTTGCGGCAAATGTTTGCGTGCCCGGCGCGAGAACAACGCAAAGCACGCTCGATGGGGTCCCCTCGCTACTCACGCACCATGAAAGCACCCTGACATCATGCCCCGCTGGCTGAAAGCTGTGATCGCGACCGGCTTGCTTGCCTTGTTGGCCGCGGGCGTGGATTGGCAGGCGGTGCCGGGACACCTGGCGCAGGTGACCGCGGGGATGACGGCATTGGCGCTCGCGGTGCTGGTGCTGGAGCTCATCGCCAACGCCTGGAAGTGGTCGGCGGCGCTGCGGCTGCATGATCTGCCGCATCCATGGGGCTTCCTGTTCCGCGTAAGCTGCATGGCGTACTTCTTCAACAACTTCATGCCTTCGGCGATCGGCGGCGATGTCTACCGGGTCTATCGCACCTGGCCGAAGGATGCCGCCAAGTCGCGCGCCGTCTCGGCAGTCTTGTTGGAGCGCCTGACCGGGCTCGCCGCCATGCTGCTGAACGGCGCGTTCGGTGCGTTGCTGCTCGTCGAGCGCTCCGAGCTTGCGCGCAGCTACCTGGTGCTGGCCGCTTGCGGCGTCCTCGGCGGAGTGATCGGCGTGGGCTTGCTGTACTTCGGCGGCATGGAACGCCTCGCCAGGCTGGTGCATCGGTTTCCCAGGCTCGAGCCGCTGGAAAGCAACTTGCGCCGCATCGTCCGACCGCGCCGCGAATGGCTGACCTTGCTCGCCGCATCGTTCGCCTTCCAGTGGCTGGCTGCGGCGTACGTCTACTGCACGTTCGCAGCGGTGGGCGTGCACCTGGACCTCGGTGCGGCGTTGCTCATCACCGCAGCGGCGGGCGTGGCCGCGGTGCTGCC
>QGUO01000703.1 GCA_003242495.1 Pseudomonadota bacterium
CTTCACGTCTTCCGCCCGCGCCCCGCGGGCGATGGTCCGCTTGATCAGCTCGATCTGCTCCCGCGTCCATCCGCCGGCGGCCGCGACCGTCGTCTCGTTGGCCGCCACCATCGCCGTCGCCTCAGCCATGCTGCAAGACCCCCTCCATCGGCCGGACCGTCAGCGGCTCCCCCGCCGCGACCCGCGCGACGAAGACCTGGGACGCCTCCGGCCGCTCGAAGTGCGTCAGGCTCTCCGCGTTGTCCACGAAGACGGGGTAGTCCACGCCGGTCAGGCGGTTGACCAGGCTGGCGATCTCCAGCCCGGCGCGGATCTTCTCCGAGGTCGAAAGGACAGGATAGGGAAGGTCGTCGTACCGCAGTCGGAAGACCGGCTTCAGCTCGCCGGTGGTCTTCACGATCTCGTGCAGCTGGACCGAGACCCGCCGCAGGTGCTCGGCCAGCTGGCCCGCCTGCAGTTCCGCGTGCTTATAGATGTAGGCACGAAGGGCGTCCAGCTGCTGGCGCAGCCGGCCGATCTGCGCCTCCATCTCCGCGATGGCCTCCTCGGCCTCGCGGACCCGCTCCCGCGCCGCCTCGCGCTCCGCCAGGATGCGCTCCCGCAACTCCACCTGGAGCCGGTGGACCTGCTGCCGCTGCCGCAGCGCGTCAATCTCCGCCGCCAGCGCCTTCCGCCGCTCCCCATTGGCCGACCGCTGCAGCGCCTCCAGCTGCTGCTGGAGCAGCTTCAGCTGGCGGTTCGCCTCCCGGCCCCGGCGGATCGCCTCCTGCACCTTGGCGCGCCGCTCGGCATTCCGCGCCTCCATCGCCTTCCGCACGGCCGCCAGCCGCTCCGGCGGCAGGTTCTGGCCGCAGGACGGGCAGACGCCCTGGATCTCCTCCGGGTCCTCCATCGCCGCCTGCAGCGACGCCATCTCCGCCCGCGCCTCGGCGACTACGCCCTGGAGCGCTCGGATCTGCGCCTCCAGCGCCGACGTGTCGGGAGCCTCCAACGCCGCAAGCTCCGCCTCCAGCCGCGCCAGCGCCTCCGCATGGTCCGGCTCCGTCACGGCCGGCGGCTCCTTGGCCGCCTGTTCCCGCAGCGCCTCCAGCCGGCCCCGCAGCTGCTCCAGCCGCCGTTCCGCCTCCTGGATCTCCCGGCGGACGGCCCTCGCATCCTCTTCCGGGTTCACCAGCCGGAGGCCGGCCAGGGCCGGGGCATAGCCCGGCCCCAGCGCCTCCAGCACCGCCTCCGGCTCGACCCGGCGCAGCAGCCAGCCGAAGAACTCCCGCGCCTGGGAATCCGTCCACGTCCCAACGGTCTGCGGCCAGAACACCGGCAGCCAGTACCGCGATGGCCCGACCACCTGCTCGATGTCCGCCTGCGTCGCCTTCCGGCCGTCCACCAGCAGGTCTCCGCCCCGGTACCGGCGCATTCGCGTGACGCGGTGCTCCTGTCCGTCCGGCCCGATGAACCGGACGCTGACCATCATCCCGCCGGTCTCCGGGTGCATCAGCCGGTCCACCCGGTTCGAGCCAGCGAGGTCCACCCCGAACAGTCCCCAGGTGATGGCCTCCGCGATGGTCGTCTTCCCGGCCCCGTTCTCGCCGCGGAT
>QGUO01000664.1 GCA_003242495.1 Pseudomonadota bacterium
GCGTGGCATCGCTCGAGTGCAGCGCCTCGCCGTCGGCGGCGAGCGTGGCGAGACGCGCGGCCTGGCTGCGGGGCAGGGCGAGCGTGTCGCCCGCCTCGAGGCTGTCGCGCTCGAACAGCTCCACCAGCGTCTCGGCGATGCGCTGGATGCGCTCGATGGGCAGCGCCAGGAAACGGCCGGGCTCGATCTCGACCAGCCAATGGTCCCCCACGCGACAGCAGGCTGTCCCGTCCGTCGCCAGGTCCAGCGAGGCCGGCGCGTCGCTCGCGTGGCCGGACTCCAGATAGCGCGCCAGGACCGGCAGCAGATTGACGGGCCGGTCGTCCACCCGCGCGGTCAATCGCAGGCTGAACCATTGATCGCGCCCGGCGGGTTCGGCCTCCAGGCGCCATGCGCCG
Source organism: Pseudomonadota bacterium (assembly GCA_003242495.1). Lineage (GTDB taxonomy): Bacteria > Pseudomonadota > Gammaproteobacteria > Steroidobacterales > Steroidobacteraceae > Steroidobacter. The sequence goes on from QGUO01000664.1 coordinate 399, forward strand.
GGGGCGACCACGCGATAGGGAAAGTCCGGGTCGACGATGACTTCCCAGCCCTGCGCCTCGAGCTGCGGCACGGTATGCAGGACGAACGCCAGCCATGCGGTGCGCTCGTGCGCCGTACGCGGCAAGGCGGCGGCGAGCCGCTGGCGCAGGGCGTGCTCTTCATCGAGGTCGCGCGGAATCTCGTGCACCGTCCCGTCCGCCAGCAGGCGCACGGTGGCATGCGCGGCGGTGTCGGCAGGCTCGGGCGGGACATCGGCAAGCCGGCGGCTGTCGATGGGCAGGCCGTTGTAGACGAACCAGAGCGTCGCCTCGGCATCGGCGCCAAGCACCAGTCTTGCCCCGAGGCTGACCCGCGGCTGCGACCGCACGGTGAGCGGCGCAAGGCGCGGCAGGGCGCCATCCGGCGTCTCGCGCGCGAGGTGCGCGTTGGCGGCCGCCACTGCCTCCGGCGCGATGGGCGGGTGATGCCAGTAATGCCGTAGCAGGCTGAGCGGTGCGCCGATCCGTAACGCGCCGCACTCACCGCTCGCGGCATCCACATAGCCGGGCGGATCGAAGTCCAGGAGCACCTGCACCGCGGCGTCGCCTTCGAGCCGCAGCTGCTGATCGCCGTTTGCCAGCACCGTCCAGGCGAAGCGCGCAGGCCGTGGCGCGCCGCGACGCAGCGTGACGCCCTGCAGTGAGGCCCAATGTGCGCGTCCGCTGGCGGCCAGCTCGTCGAGCAGCGCCGCGCCCGAGGCGCCCTGCAGTGTCCAGGGTCCGTCCGGGCGCTGCGCCAGGAGCGTGCGCAGGATGTTCGTGTCGCGAGGGTCGACATACCGCGGAAACTCGCCGCTGCCGCGCAGCGCCCTGGGGATGAAGGCGCAGGCATCCTGCGCGCCGCTGCCGACCCAGACCGAGACCTCGAGTGCCGTCCGGGGGCTGTTTCCGTCAGGGCGGAGCAGGTACCAGAGCCGTTGCCGTCGAGCGTCCGCTCCGGAGCCAACGAGCGCCGGGCGTCGAGCGGGCGTCACGGGCGGTGTGCGCGCGGCCGGGCGGGTCGCCTCCCGGCTGGCCGCCAGCGCGACCGCCAGGACGTGCACGCAGGGGCGGTCATCGGGACCCGTGGACGGGGCCGCACCGCAGCTGCATCCCCCCGCCAAGTGCGCCGGCGTCTCGCGGCGGCTGTAGACACGACGGCGCTCCGCCGCGCTCGG
>QGUO01000260.1 GCA_003242495.1 Pseudomonadota bacterium
CACTTTTATTCCTGCGCCCCGGGGGGGCCCCCGAAAAACCGCCCCCCCCCCGGAGGATCTGCAATGCATGAGGCACGACCCGGGCCAGGTCCGATGGGGCCCACGTGCCGGCCCTGCCGCTGCGCCCGCCCCGCCCAGCCGAACAAGCCGAAACAGCTCGACCTCGACGACTCCGTGCATCCCAGCCACGCCGCGGTGACCTGACTGCCATGTCCACCTCCCGGCGGTGTGATCCCGGCATCGGATCGCCCGGCCCGGGCATCGGGCAATGATGGCCGGGCGCTCTCATGAGCAAGCCGCGTCGACGCCGGCCGGCAACCCCGTTCACTGGGGGAAACGGAAGGACATCAGGCGGTGCCACCAGGCCCCGGGCGGCCGCCGGCACGGCCACGACCTGCCAGGCCGTCAGGATTGTTAGCATTACCGGAACCGATGGCGCCCCGTCGCCGGCGCGCCTCGGCGGCAGCGTCTTCTTTCCCGGCACCGTGCTCTGTATCCGTGGGGCGCCTGATGCGCAAATCGACCGTCATCGTCGTCATCCTCGTCGCCGCGCTTGCAGCCTTCGCCGCATGGCGTGCGCTCGCGCCGGCCAGCGTCGAGGTGACGCATCCCCGGCGCGGCATGGCACTCGATGCCGTGTATGCCACCGGGATCGTCGAGCCCAGTCTCGAGATCCGCATTGCGCCGCGCGCCCCCGGACGCCTGGTGGAGCTGAACGCCGACGAAGGCGACGTGGTCCAAAAAGGCAGTGTGCTGGCGCGGCTGGAGGACGTGGACGTGCAGGCACAGGTGGCGGAACTACGCGCCCGGGTCGAGTACGCCGAGGCGCAGCATGAGCGCAATTCCCAGCTGCGCCGCCGGGGGCTGCTGGCGCAGGAGGCGGTCGACCGTTCGCGCAGCGAGCTCGATGCGGCGCGCGCCGCCCTGCAGGGCGCCCAGGACCAGCTCGGTTTTTTGCGGCTGGTGGCCCCGGCCGACGGTCTGATCATTCGCCGCGACGGCGAGGTCGGCGAGTACATCCCCGTCAACGAGACGGTGTTCTACATGGCCGGCGACGCCCCACTGCGCATTACGGCGGACGTCGACGAGGAGGACGTGCCGCGCGTCGTGCCCGGCCAGGAAGTCCTGATCGGCACCGACGCTTTCCCCGACCAGATCTTCTCCGGCACCGTCCAGCAGATCACCCCGCGTGGCGACCGCACGGCCCGCAGCTATCGGGTGCGCATCGCCTTGCCCGGTGATCCGCCCCTCAAGATCGGCATGACGGTCGAGACCAACATCGTCATCGAGCGGCGCCCGCACGCCCTGCTCGTGCCGACGACCGCCGTGGACGAGAGCCACGTCTGGGTGGTCGAGAACGAGCGCGCCCGGCGCGTGCGCGTCGAGACCGGCGTGGTGGCCCCGGCATCCACCGAGATCCGCGCCGGCCTGGCCGAGGATGCGCAGGTCATCGTCCACCCGCCCGAGAACCTCGAGGACGGCGCGAGAGTGAAGACGCGCACCGCACCCGGGGACGCCCGCCCGTCCGCTCCGCCGCCCGCTTCGCAGCCGGCCAGCTCGACCCAGCCGTGAACCTGCACTTCGACATCGCGCTCAGCCACCTGCTCAGCCGGCGCCGCCAGACGCTGGTGTCGCTCATGGGCGTCGTGCTCGGCGTGGCGTTCTTTCTCGCGGTGTCCGCACTGATGCGCGGCTCGGAAATCGACTTCATCGAGCGGCTGGTCGATACGGCCCCGCACATCACCGTCTCGGACGAGTTCCGCCATGCGCGGGTGCAGCCCGCGACGGTCGCCTACCCGGACGGCGCCGTGCGCGTGAGCAACGTCAAGCCGCTCACCGACCGGCGCGGCATCCGCCAATACCGCCAGCGCCTGGCCATGATCGAGTCCATCCCGGGCGCGCGCGTCGCCCCGGTGCTGGTCGGTCAGGCCATCTTCAGCTTCGCCGGTCGCGACGAGGCGGTGACGCTCTCGGGCATCGAGCCCGAGCGCATGCGCGACGTGAGCACCATCGATGAGGACATCGTGGCCGGCTCGCTGGACGCCATCGATACCGACCGCAACGGCATCATCATCGGCGTGGGCCTGGCCGAGAAGCTCAGCCTCGACATCGGCGACACGGTGTCGGTGGTGGCCGCCGAGGGCAACGTGCGCGCGATGAACATCGTCGGCCTGTTCCGCACCGGCAACGTGAACTACGATGAGACACAGACCTTTGCGCACCTCAAGCGCGTGCAGGCGCTGATGAACCGGCCCAACGTGGCGAATTCCCTGGTCATGCGCATGGACGATGCCTATCGGGCGCGCGACGTCGCGGCGCGCGTCGAACGCATGATCCAGTACAAGGCCGTCTCCTGGCAGGAAGCGAGCGAGGACATCCTCAACACCCTGGTGGTGCGCAACGTCATCATGTACAGCGTGGTGGGGGCGATCCTGCTGGTGGCCGCCTTCGGCATCTACAACGTGATCTCCACGGTCGTCATGGAGAAAACGCGTGACATCGCCATCCTCAAATCGATCGGTTTCCATGCACGCGACATCCGGCGCATCTTCCTCATCGAGGGCGCCATCATCGGCCTCATCGGCAGCGTGCTCGGCGCGTTCGGCGGCGTCGGGCTGATGGCGCTGATGCAGCGCATCGAGGTGCAGGTGCCGGGTGAATCCGAGCCGGTGAACCTGCCCGTGTACTGGGGCATGGATCAGTTCGCCATGGCTGCCGCCTTCGCCCTCGCCGCGGCGATCTTCGCCGCGTACCTGCCGGCTCGCAAAGGCGGACGCGTCGAGCCGGTGGACATCCTGCGCGGTGCGGTGTGATGGCCGGGCGCGAAGCGACGAACCCCGGCGATTCCGCGATCCTGGTGGCCGAGCGCCTGACGCGCGTGTTGCCCGGCGAAGTGCCCGTCACCCTGGTGCAGGACGCGAGCGTGCGCATCGGCCGAGGGGAGTTCGTCATCATTCGTGGACCGTCGGGATCGGGCAAGTCCTCGCTGCTTTATCTCCTCGGGCTGCTGGACCGACCGACCTCGGGTCGCCTGCTGCTCGAGGGCGAGGACACCGGCACCTTCGACGAGGATCGGCTCGCCACCACCCGGCTTGCCAAGCTCGGGTTCGTGTTCCAGTTCCATTTCCTGCTCGCCGAGTTCACGGCGCTCGACAATGTGCAGATGCCCATGCGGCGTCTTGGGCGTCTCGACGAGGCGGCGCAGCGTGACCGTGCTGCGCAGCTGCTGCGCGACCTGGGGCTCGCCGGTCACGAGCACAAGCGACCGTCGCAACTCTCCGGCGGGCAGCGTCAGCGCGTGGCCATTGCCCGCGCCCTCGCCAACGATCCCGTGCTCATCCTGGCGGACGAGCCCACCGGCGCGCTCGATACCAAGTCGAGCGCGAACGTGCACGACATCCTGCACGACCTGACACGCGAGCGCGGCTGCAGCGTGGTGGCCGTCACCCACGACATGGCCTTCGCCCAAGGCGCCGACCGCCTCATCGAGCTGGTCGACGGCCGCATCGTGAGCTGAGTCCGGGTCAGGTCAGGACGCCGACGCGGCGTCCCGTTGGCTTGCCCCAACGATCCCGGTGAGGACACTGGGAGGTGGCGCGACTACGACTGCCCGTCCGCTGCCGCCAGGGTAGCCGACACCTGCGCCTCCAGCGTAGGCATGTGGAGATCGAAATGGAACTCCCGCTCGAAGCCGCGCTCCGGGGCATGCTCGCCCTCGGGCGGCTCGTCACGGGTCAGGATGACCAGCAACACACGACGATTGGCGTTGCGGCCTTCGGGCGTGTCGTTGGATTGCGCCGGGCGATACTCGCCCAGGCCGATCACGGCAAGACGCGCCGGATCGATGCCGTGACGGGTGAACAGGTGCACCACGCTGGCCGCGCGCGCCGAGGACAACTCCCAGTTCGAGGGGAACTGACGGGTATTGATCGGACGGTTGTCGGTGTGGCCCTCGACACGAATGGGATTGGCGAAGGGCGCGAGCGTCTCGGCCAGCCGCACGAGCACCGCCTCGGCCTCGGGCGACAGCGTGGCCACGCCGCTCGGGAAAAGGATGTCGGTGCGAATCTCCACTTCCACCCACATGCCATGGCGCCGCACCGAGATCTGATTTTCCCGGATCAGACCGGCCATGGCGCGCTCCACCTCGCTCGCGACCGCTTCGAGCTGCTGCCAGGCCGGCATGTCGAGGGCAAGCGTCCCGCTGGTCCCGCGGGGCGCATGGCGCGAGCTGTTGCGCAGATCGCTGGACACCGACAGCGGCGTCGGCTCGAGCATCGAACGCGGCTGCCCCTGGAGCATGGCCTGTTGCACGATGGTCATCTGGATATCGGCGCCCGAGCCGATCTCCTTTTCGCCGACCTGCACCGGCTCCAGCGTGCGCGGCGAGCCGCGGAAGGCCGCGAACAGCGAGTCGGAGAGCACGCGGTACTTGCCCTCGTTGATCGAGGAGACGGCGTACATGGCGACGAAGAACGCCAGCAGCAGGGTCATGAGGTCGGCGTAGGGGATGGCCCAGGCCTCGTGGGAGGCGCTTTCCTCGTGCTTGCGACGCCTGGCCATGACGCTACCTCGAACGACTTCCAGGAACGGCGATGCCGCCGGCGAGCATCAGTGCAGGTACCCCTGCAGCTTCGATTCGATGCTGCGCGGGTTCTCGCCCTGCGCGATCGAGATCATGCCTTCGATGATCATTTCGCGCGCCTCGGACTGGCTCTGGATGGCGAGCTTCAGCTTGCTCGCCACCGGCAGGAAGAACAGGTTGGCCAGGCCGATGCCGTACACCGTGGCGACGAACGCCGCAGCAATGCCCTGGCCAAGCTTGCTCGGATCGGCCAGGTTCTGCATGACCGCCATCAGGCCGAGCACCGCGCCGATGATGCCGAGCGTCGGCGCGTACACGCCCATGCCTTCAAACACCTTGGCCGCGCGCGTGTCGGCCTGCTCGCGGGCGTTCAGGTCCACTTCGAGCACGCTGCGAATGGCGTCTGGCTCATTGCCGTCGACCACGAGCTGCAGCCCCTTGCGCACGAACTCGTCGGGTTCGCGATCGATCAACGGCTCGAGCCCGAGCAGCCCCTGCTTGCGCGCGGTGTTGCTCCACTCGACCATCTTCTTGATGAGCTCGGCACGCGCGACCGTCGGTGGACGAAACACCCAGGGCAGAATGCGCAACGCCTGGCGCATGACGTGCAGCGGGGTCTGCACACAGATCGCGGCCACCGTGCCCACGACCACGATCATGAACGCCGCCGCCGACATCAGCGACTGTACGCCCGCGCCCTTGAGCACGGCCCCTACCAGGACCGCGCAGCCGGCGAGCGCCAGACCGATGAGCGACAGGATGTCCACTACACGCCCAATCCCGACAGCAAGGCGTCAACGTCCTGCTGTCCGCTGACCACCGGTCCGTGGTCCACGCCCGGCACGGCGGGACCGAAGCCGCGCGCGGCCTCATCGGGGCTTGCCTCGTGGGTGCCCGAGCGCTCGCCGGTCTTGGACAGGCGCACCAGCTCCACCAAGGCGACCTCCAGCTCGCCGACCAGCTTCATGACCCCGCGGGTGATC
>QGUO01000261.1 GCA_003242495.1 Pseudomonadota bacterium
CGAGCCGCTGCTCTGGGCCATCGTGCGCGGCGCATCGGGTTTTTGCTTCGCCGGCATCTACGTGGTGGCCGAAAGCTGGCTCAACGATCGCGCCACCAACAGCAACCGCGGCACCCTGCTCTCGGCATACATGGTGATCCTGTACGGGGGCCTGGGCGCCGGCCAGTTCCTGCTGGTTCTGGCCGATCCGGCCGGCCCCCACCTGTTCATGCTGGTGGCCGCCCTGGTCTGCCTCGCGCTGGTGCCGATCACGCTCTCGGTGCAGCGCGCCCCGGAAGTCGACGTGCCGCAGCACATCGGCCTCGCGGAGCTGTACCGCGCCTCACCGCTGGGGGTGGCGGGCGTCGGCCTCGGGGGCATGATCTCCGGCACGCTGTTCTCCATCGGTCCGGTGTTCGCCCAGCTCACGGGGCTCGCCAGCGAAGGAATCGCCGCGTTCATGGCGTTCAGCATCTTCGCCGCGGTGCTCACCCAGCTGCCAATCGGACGCTGGTCGGACCGGGTCGACCGCCGCAACGTGCTGGTCACGGTATGCATGCTCGCGGCGCTCGCGGCACTCGGCGCGATGCTCGTCACGCACCACTCGACCGCGGCGTTGCTCGCTTTCGCCACCTTGTTCGGCGGGCTGGCACTGACGCTCTATTCGCTGGCGTTGTCGCACGTCAACGATCATCTGCGTCCCGCGCAGATGGTTGCCGCCAGCAGCTCCATGATCCTGCTCAACGGCGCCGGCGCCGCCCTGGGTCCGGTGGCGGTCGCCATCCTGATGAATGCATTGGGACCGTCCGCCTACTTCGCGAGCCTGGCGGTGTTGTGCGCGACGCTGGGGGGGTACGGCATGTGGCGCAAGCACCGCCGCGCTTCCGTGCCGTCGGGGGAGAAAGTGCACTTCGTCGCCGCACAGCCCCAGGCGGTGGCCGGACAGATGGTGGGCGAGGCCACCGCCACCCAGCAGGAAGCAGAAACGCCGTGACCCGATGCTAGCGCCACGCGACTTCCTCGACGTAGAACAGCTCGCAGGCGCCGGCACCGACGTCATCGCGCGTGAGCGAGGTCTTCCAGCGAAAGCCGCGCGGTCCGGAGACGTCCACGAGCAGACCGCGCAGGCGCACCACCTGGCCGCGACGGACCTTGCGCAAGCGGCCGGCGACCGTGCTCGAGGCGGGAATCAGGTGCATGTTCGCGGCGTTCACCAGCGCGACGCGCATGTCGATCGAGCGCTCGGTGGGATAGAGCGTGAAAAAGCGCGCCGCTTGATGCACGCGGAAGGTCTCGAGCACCGCGCTGTCGGACATCGGTCCCCAGCCGACCGCCAGGTCCAGGGGCGACAGGGGTGCGCTCTCGTCCCGGTACCGCTCGATCCCGAGCACGCGCGCCTCGATATCGTAGGCCGCCCTGGGAGTCAGCTCGTAATCCAGGATCCGGAACGGCGCCGCCGCGGTCGGCGCCTGCCGCGGGGCGTCCGTTACGAGTACGCCCGCATCCGGCTCGAGCGTACGCCCCGACAGCAGCCCGGCCATGCCGAGGACACACAGCGCACAGGCAGGCAGCAGTTTCCAGTGGCGCAACACGGGCCGACGGGCCTGCCTGAGCGGAAGATGGCCTGCCACGCTAGGGCGCGACCACCTCGACCTTGACCCACAGCGCGAGCTCATCGCTGCGCGTGCGGTAGGTGCGCGCGGCGATGCCGCCCTGCCGGACGCCGGCGGCTTCCTGCACGCCGCCCAGCTCGAGCCATTGGCCGAGCGGGCCGCTCACGCGGGTCACGAGCTGCTGGGTTTGGATGTCGCTGCCCTGCCCGCGGTGCTCGCTCTGTTGCTCGATCTCGAGCGTCACCCGCTCGCCTGCAATGCGCGGCGTGACCTGCCAGCCGCTGGCGAGCTCGCGGTACTCGACCACCCCGGCCACACGCGGCCGATGCACACCGTCGGCCGCGAACGCCGTCACCACGGGCACGCTCGTGCCGCGCGCGATGTAGGCGGCGTGGCCCTCGAGGACGCGCAGCGTCGCCACACCCTCGCTGCGCTGCCGATCGGAAGATGCCGCGGCACGCACGCTGACGCCGCTGCCACGGCGCGGCGGCTCGTTCACCACGACGCTGCCATCTCCGGTGGAAATCGTGCCCGAGCCCACGAGCCCGGCGCGCTCCATGTCCGCGCGGGTGCTCTGGCGCACCGATACCTGGAGCTGCCGGGGTGCGCGGTCGATCGCGGCCAGCACCCGGCGCAGTTCCCGGAGATTGGCGGGATCGGTGCGGACGAACAATGTATGTTGCTCGCCGGTGAGGGCGGCGCCGGGCGCGAGCAACGGCTCGAGCAAGGGAATGACTTCCTCCGCCGAGCGGTGCTGCAGCTCGAGAACTTCCATGCGCTGCTGCCCCCAGGCCAGGGACATCGCCAGGCAAGCGGCCAGCAAGGCGGCGCCGCGGCCCCAGGTGCGTGCGAGCGTGCTCATGGTGCGGGATTCTAATACCGGCTGCCGCCCTGAACGGCGTTCGGTCCTGGGCCGTGCACGGGCCCATCGATCGCCGGCGCCGCGACGCGGCGCCGGCGCGGAACCGGCCTCAGGGCAACTGGATCTTGCCCCCGGGCACGGGCCCGCCGGGACCCAGGTTGGGCATGCCGCCTTGGGGTACCACGAGCTGCGACGCCGCCTGGCGGCGCATTTCCTGGATCTGCTGCACGGTGCGCTCGATGGCGGCCGTAGCGGCCGCGCCGAAGCTCTCGACGGCCTTGGCCAAGGAATCCGCCTCGATCTCGAAATTGATCGGCACCGGCCCCATATTGCTCATCAGCTCGGCCTGGCCGATGAACAGCGTGGGCCGCGAGGGATCGTCCATCCCATCAGGGGTGACGGGCGTGAGGCGGCGGATCGCCCCGACACGCCGGTCGGTGATGAGCTCCTCACGGTACAAGGCATTCGCATCCATCTGCACATCGAGATTGCGTTCGTCGGCCATCGTTGCCTCGGATTCGAAGGGGAAGGTCGAGGCGCCGGCCGAAACGTTCCGCAGGCGCCCATGGAAAATGTGAAGTTGTGACAGTAGACCAGCGATGCCCGGTCTCTTCAAGGCATCATCCGCGTTCGGCGGGCCCGTATTTTCTGGGGCGCGCCCGGCGCGCCGGCCGCTGCTTCAGCGTACGACGCGCCATGGTTACAATGAATCATCCGAAGCGATCCGGCAGTTAGCCATGCAGGACACCGACAATCCATTCAGCGAAGCGTTCGGCAAGGCAGTCGACCTCGGCAACAAGATCGCCGACACCGACCAAAAGGCCGATCTGTGGGACATCGCCGACGGCCTGATCGCAGGCGCCGTGCAGTACTGGCTGTACTCGCGCCAGCCCTGCGCGGATCCCGAATGCGAGGAATGCTTGCCGATCGGCACGGCGGAGGACCGGCTCGCCGAGCTGCTCAAGCTGGTACGCCAGTTCGCCGCCGAGAGCGAGTATTTCCACTCTCCCACGGACCGCAACGTCGGCCGCGCCTGAAGAACCCATGCTGCGGCGGCTGTCAAGGCCGCCGCGGAAACCCTCGTTGCCCTTCGGCACGGTGCGCGCAAGTACTTGATCGCGCTCGTTGCCCGTGCGCCACGGACAAGGCCTGACCGCGTTCTGCGAGATGGCGCACACCACGGCAAACGCGAGCCAGTCCACACTATTTGCCCCATTGCTCCATCGAGAACGAGGAACCAGGCCGGGCATGGGACTGCTGCGAAATCTGAAGTTGCGGCATCGGGCATATGTGTGCACCTACAACTCCTTTCGCTTCGCCGCGCGTCTGCGCAGTGACCTGAGCGAGTTCGCCCCCACGATCGCCGAAACCCTGGCCAGCGTCGGCGACGAGCTCGCCGCGCTGGCCCGCGACGATTGTCCGACCGAGAGCGAGCGACGTCAGCTCATCGACGGCCTCGAAGGAGCGCTGCGTGCGCTCGGATTGTCGGATGCGGCACAGGTGCACATCGTTGCACAGCTCGCCCCGCGCATCATGGCGGGCGAGCCGGCGAGCGCCGGCAAGGAGGCCTGGACCCGCATGGCCGTGTGAGGGCGTCGTATGCCGCATCGCCCCGGTCGGCGGCGTACACCTCGCTGAGTAACGTCCCATGGCGCGCAGTACGAGGCCGGGGTTCTGCGCGCCGGCGTCATGAGCGTGAAACATAATCCGCCGGGTCCACACCCCCGACCGCGCCGATTCCCGCCCTGTCTGCGATCCCCGACATCCCCCCTTGACTTCGGTCGGGCCTCTGTCGAAGATCGAGTCGTGCCAAAGGCAAACTCGCCGAAAGGCGAGGACGCAAAGCTTCCGGTCTAACGGATTCATTCCCACGACAGCGGGGTTGCCACGATGCCGCCAGTGCGGCGTTTGCCGGTCCGCGAATCGAGCCGCTCGCTCGGTTCGAGGATGTCTCGTCCGCGGAACCGGCCGTGACACATCAAGAGCGCGCACGCGCATAGGCGCGCCTCCCCCAAGGAACGAATCCCCGGTCGCCCACGGCCCGCGGCGCCTACATTCGCTGCCATGGGGAAGAAGGCGTGAAAAAGAACACCAGTTCGGCTCTGCTCGGAACGGCTGAGGGCGCGGCCGGGACGATGCACGGAACGGATGCCGCCCTGTTCGTCATCAACCTGTGCACCTCCATGGCGCCGATCCCGGTGCCGGGCAAGACCCTGCCGGGACTCGAGGTCTACCGCCTCTACCAAGTGATGCGCATCGAAGACGGGCGCACGCGCTATCGCCTGCGCCTGGGCTTCTTCTCGACCAAAGCGGATGCCGACGCGGCGCTGGTACGCGTCCGGGACGCCTACCCCACGGCCTTCGCCACCTGCATGGCATCCGAAGATCAGAAGTTCGCGCGCGCCTTCTTCGCCAACACCCCGCAAGCAGCGCGGCAGCAAGCCGCCACCACGGCGGCGCGCCCGCAGAGTCAACCTGCAGCGGCAAGCACGCCGCCCAAGCCCGCGCCCGCAGCGCAACCGGCGCCCCAGACCGCGGCCCGCGCGGCCAAGACGCCGGCTGCCGCGGCCCCGGCCCCCAAGACCCCGGCGGCCAGGCCGGCCGCCGCCTCGCGGCCGGCACCCGCGTCCCCCGCATCCACCACATCGGAGGTCATCGAGGTGGAAGTGAGTTGGACACCGCCGCAGCCCACCACGCCGGCAGCGGCTTCCAAGCGCTCCGTGCAGCAGACCTCCGCCGGCCAACCACCGGGCCAGGTGCCCGCAGGTGCCCCTCGGGCTTCCGCCCAGGCCACCCGGACAGCCGCCAGGAATGGTGCGTCGCCGCCTGCTCGGAAAGCGCCCGCCCAGGCACCCTCGGAGGTCGTCGAGCTGACGCTCGAACCCGAGGCGCCGGCCAAGGCCGCGCCGTCGACTCAGCCCGCGCCGACGTCGCCCCCGGGTGCCTTCCACGTGGGCAAGGGCGCGCAGATACCGGACGTGTCGTTGGATCTGCAGGCGGATACCGGCCCTGCCCCGCGTCCGGCCGCCCGGCGCAGCGGGCCCGCCGAGCCCTTCCATGTCGGCCGCTCCGCCGATCCGGCCTCGTTCCACAATGCCGCTCCGA
>QGUO01000665.1 GCA_003242495.1 Pseudomonadota bacterium
AGCCGGGACATTTCCGTTTCACCGCGCATGGCGAGACCGTGGTGCGTCTCGAGGCGCGTCTCGGTTACGTGCACAAGGGTATCGAGCAGCTGATGTGCGGTCGCAGCATCGCAGAGGCCGCCCCCCTCGCCGCACGCGTCAGCGGCGACAGCACCGTGGCCTACGGCTGGGCCTTCGCGCGCGCCGTCGAGACCGCCCTGGGCGTCGTCGTGCCGCCGCGCGCCGTGATCTTGCGCGGCGTGATGGCGGAGCTCGAGCGCATCGCCAACCACCTCGGCGACATCGGCGCCATCTGCAATGACGCCGCCTTCGCGCTCATGCACGCCGAATGCGGCATCCTGCGTGAACAGACCCTGCGTGCCGCGGACACCGCCTTCGGGCACCGCTTGATGATGGACCGGGTGATTCCGGGCGGGGTCGCCCGGGATCTCGACGCGTCCGGCCAGGCGTCACTGCAGGCGCTCATCGCGCACATTCGCAAGCGCCTGCCGGAGCTCATCGAACTCTACGAGAACACCGCCTCGCTGCAGGATCGCACCGTGGGCACGGGCTGCCTGCGTCCGGACCTGGCCGAAGCGTTCGCCGCCGGGGGCTTCGTCGGGCGCGCCAGCGGCCGCTCGTTCGACTGTCGACGCGACCTGCCCTATGCGCCATACGACGCGCTCGCGTTGAAGATCCCGGTGCGCAAGCAGGGCGACGTCGACGCCCGTGTCTGGATCCGCATCGAAGAGATCCAGGAAAGCCTGCGCTTGCTCGAGGCCCTGCTGGCCAAGCTGCCGGCCGGCCCCATCGTCGTGGACGTCGTCTCCCACGAGCCGGCGGTGCGCGAGGCGACCTCGCTGGTGGAGGGTTTCCGGGGCGACGTGCTGGTTTACGTGCGCCTGGATGCCAACGCGCGCATCGAGCGCTGTCACCTGCGTGACCCGTCCTGGTTCCAGTGGCCCCTGCTCGAGGCAGCCATCGAAGACAACATCGTTGCCGACTTCCCCCTGTGCAACAAGTCCTTCAACTGCTCCTACTCGGGGCACGACCTGTAGCGCCATGCGTAGTCTGCTCTTGAAGAACCTGATGCGCGCGCCGGTCACGGAGCCGGCGCCGCACGACGACAAGCTCGCCGCGCTGGGCGCGGAGATCGCCGGCGTCATCGGTCGACAACTCGGCAGGAGCTTCACCATCCGTCAAGTCGACGCCGGTTCGTGCAACGCTTGCGAGCTCGAGATCCATGCGCTCAACAATGCGTACTACGATCTCGAGCGTTTCGGCATCCGCTTCGTGGCCTCGCCGCGCCACGCCGATGCGCTGCTGGTCACCGGCCCGGTGACCCACAACATGCGTGAGGCGCTGCTGCGCACCTATGCGGCCACGCCGGCGCCCAAGTGGGTGATCGCCGCCGGTGATTGCGCGGCCGGCTGCGGCGTGTTCACCGGCAGCTATGCCTGCGTCGGCGCGGTCGCCAACGTCGTGCCCGTGGACCTGGTCATCCGCGGCTGTCCGCCCATGCCCACCGAGCTGCTGCAAGGGCTGTTGCATCTGCTCACCGCCCCGCCCGTCAGGCAGACGGCGCCCGCCGACGGGCGCAGACCCGGG
>QGUO01000262.1 GCA_003242495.1 Pseudomonadota bacterium
GTCACGGACATGCGCGCTTTGCCGGCCATGGATTTCGCGACGCTCTCGGTGGCCTTGCAGGCAGTGCGCCGGCTCGCCGAGCGCGCCTGACGCGCGTGCCGCCGCCTGCGAGGGCCGCTACGTCCTCGCAGGCGGCAGCCCGGACGCGCGCCGGCTGTACGGCCGCGACGGGTCCTGTTATAAAACGTGTTTTCCAATCGCTCCAAGTCATTGAGTCCCATGCCAGGCAAGCTCGTCCTCATTCGTCACGGCCAGAGTCAATGGAACCTCGAGAACCTGTTCACCGGCTGGGTCGACGTGGATCTCACCGAGCTCGGGCGCCGCGAGGCGCGCGATGCGGGACGGCTGCTCAAGGAGCAAGGCTTCGAGTTCGACGTGGCATTCACATCGGTGCTGAAGCGCGCGATTCGCACACTGTGGTTCGTGCTCGACGAGATGGACCTGATGTGGCTGCCGGTCGAGCGCAGCTGGCGACTCAACGAACGGCACTACGGCGCGCTGCAGGGACTCGACAAGGCGCAGACCGTCGAGAAGCACGGCGCCGAGCAGGTGAAGCTCTGGCGCCGCAGCTACGACGTGCCGCCACCGCCGCTCGCGCAGGACGACGAGCGCCATCCGCGCTTCGAGCGTCGCTACGCCGGCCTGTCAGCCGAGCAACTCCCCTCCTCGGAGTCGCTCAAGGACACGCTCGCGCGCGTTCAGCCGTTCTGGAACGAGCGTATCGCGCCTGAGCTCAAGGCCGGACGCAACGTCCTGGTGGTGGCGCACGGCAACAGCCTGCGCGCGCTCGTGAAGATGCTGGACCGCATGTCCGACTCGGAAATCGTGGAATTCAATATTCCGACGGGCGTGCCCATCGAGTACGACCTCGACGACGCGCTCGTGCCGAAGTCGCGGCGTTTTCTCGGCGACCCTGAAGCCATCAAGGCGGCCGCCGAGGCCGTGGCGCGCCAGACCGAAGCAAAGAAGTAGTCCACGCGCGGCGCCCGCCGCGCGTCCCCTCCCCGCCTCATCACACACCCCGCTGCGGCCCCGCCGCACGCGGGCCGTTGCCATTGGTCCTCGATCCGCAGCCGAGCGCGCATGCCGCGCGGCAACGCAGCTTGCGGCCTGTGCGCGCCGTGGCCCTTGCCTTTGGTTGCGCGCAGTGGCATTTTGTCTGAGTATTTCACATCGACAAGGAGCCGCACCATGGGCCGCAGCCCCTGCGCGGTCGACGAACACGGAGCGCTGGACCGCGCCCGGTCCCCGAGGCGGACAGCGGGATTGGGCGTGTCCCTCGTAGGACTGGCGTTGTCCGGACTGGCGCAGGCCGCCGTGGAGGCCGAACACATGGAATTCGGGGTGCTTGCCGACGGCACGCCGGTGCCGGCCGTCGAATTGTCGAACGCCAACGGGGTGACCGTGCGCATCATTGCGCTGGGCGCCGCCATCCAGTCCCTGCGCGTGCCCGATCGCAACGGCACGCTCGCGGACGTGGTGCTCGGCCACCGCTCGGTCGGCGAGTACCTGGACAAGCCGCAGTACTTCGGCGCGACCGTGGGCCGTTACGCCAACCGCATCGCCGGCGGCAAGTTCCGCCTCGACGGTCGCGAGTACACGCTCGAGCGCAACGACGGCCCCAACCACTTGCACGGCGGCACACTGGGATTCGACAAGGTGCTATGGCGCATCGAGTCGGTGACCCGCGGCACTCCGGGGCGCGTGGTGCTGAAGCACGTGAGCCCGGATGGGCACGGCGGCTATCCCGGGACGCTCGAGGTGACCGTCAGCTACACGCTCGACGACCTCGATCGGCTCACGGTGGAGTATCGTGCGCGCACCGACAAGCCGACCATCGTCAACATCACCAATCACAGCTACTTCAATCTTGCGGGCGAAGGCTCCGGCCGCGACATCATGGGTCACCGGCTGACGATCTTCGCCGACGCGTACACGCCGGTCGACGAAACACTGATCCCGCAGGGGCCGCCGCGCAGCGTAGCGGGCACGCCCTTCGATTTTCGCCAGCCGCAGGCCATCGGCGCGCGCATTCGCGACGCGAGCGAGCAACAACTGCTCATCGGTCGCGGCTATGACCACAACTTCGTGCTGAACGGCACGCCGGGCGAGCTGCGGCTGGCCGCGCGCCTCGAGGATCCCGACTCCGGTCGTGTGCTCGAGCTCGCCACGACGGCGCCGGGGCTGCAGTTCTACTCGGGAAATTTCCTGGATGGCACCAGCATCGGCAAGGCAGCGCGCAGCTATCGCCAGGGCGACGGCCTGTGCCTCGAACCGCAGGTGTTTCCCGACTCGCCCAATCGTCCGGATTTCCCGTCTGCGCGACTCGACCCCGGCGCGGAGTACGTGCACGTCATGCAGCTGCGCTTTTCCACGGCGGCTGCGAGCGGCGAACAAGTGACCGCGCGATGACTTCGAGCTCCGCCCCGCAGCGTCCCCTACGCTCGCGCGCATGGTTCGATGACCCTGCGAACGCGGACATGACGGCACTGTACCTCGAGCGATACATGAACTTCGGGCTGTCGCTGGAGGAGCTGCAATCGGGCAAGCCCATCATCGGCATCGCACAAACCGGCAGCGATCTGACGCCTTGCAACCGCCATCACCTGGTGCTCGCCGAGCGCGTGCGCGAGGGCGTGCGCGAAGCCGGCGGCATCGCGCTCGAGTTCCCCGTGCATCCGATCCAGGAGACCGGCAAGCGGCCGACGGCCGGTCTCGATCGCAATCTCGCCTACCTCGGCCTCGTCGAAGTGCTTTACGGTTATCCGCTCGACGGAGTGGTGCTGACCATCGGCTGCGACAAGACCACGCCCGCCTGTCTGATGGCGGCGGCGACGGTCAACATCCCCGCGATCGCCTTGTCGGTGGGGCCCATGCTGAACGGCTGGTACAACGGCAAGCGCACCGGATCGGGGACCATCGTCTGGCATGCGCGGGGGCTGCTCGCCGCCGGCGAGATCGACTATCGCGGGTTCATCAAGCTCGTCGCCTCCTCCGCGCCGTCCACCGGCTACTGCAACACCATGGGGACGGCAACGACCATGAACAGCCTCACCGAGGCGCTCGGCATGTCGCTGCCCGGCTCGGCGGCCATCCCGGCGCCACTGCGCGATCGCCAGGAATGCGCCTATCTCACCGGCAAACAGATCGTCGAGATGGTCGCGGCCGATCGCAAGCCGTCCGACATCCTCACGCGCGCGGCGTTCATCAACGCGATCCGCGTGAACTCCGCGATCGGCGGCTCGACCAATGCGCCCATACACTTGAACGCCCTGGCCCGTCATGTGGGCGTCGAGCTGACGCTCGATGACTGGCAAACCTACGGTCGCGACATTCCGCTGCTGGTGAATCTGCAACCGGCGGGCGAGTACCTGGGCGAGGATTATTACCGCGCGGGTGGCGTGCCGGCGGTGATCGCCGAGCTGATGCGCCAGGGGCTGATCGAGGAAGCGGCACTCACGGTGAACGGCCGCACCATCGGTGAGAATTATCGCGACGCATGCATCCTCGATCCCGAGGTGATCCGTCCGTTCGAGCGCCCGCTCAAGGAACGCGCGGGCCTGACCGTGCTGCGCGGCAACTTGTTCGACACGGCAATCATGAAGACCTGCGTGATCTCCGAGGAGTTCCGTGCCCGCTATCTGTCGAATCCCGCCGATCCGGAAGCCTTCGAAGGTCGCGCAGTGGTGTTCGACGGCCCGGAGGATTATCACGCCCGCATCGACGATCCGGCGCTCGGGATCGACGAGCACACGCTGCTCTTCATGCGCGGCGCCGGACCGGTCGGCTATCCCGGTGCAGCGGAAGTGGTCAACATGCGCCCGCCGGCGCGACTCATCAAGGCCGGCATCGAGCACCTGCCATGCATCGGCGACGGCCGCCAGTCGGGCACCTCGGGCTCACCGTCCATCCTGAACGCCTCGCCCGAGGCTGCCGCAGGCGGCGGCCTTGCGCTGCTCAGGACCGGAGATCGCGTACGCATCGATCTGCGGCGCGGCGAGGCCAACATTCTGGTGAGCGACGAGGAGCTCGCCGAGCGTCGGCGCGCTCTGCAAGCGGCGGGCGGCTATCCGGTCCCGGCTCACCAGACGCCCTGGCAGGAGATCCAACGGGCGCTCATCGGGCAGGCGGATACCGGTGCGACGCTCGAGCTTGCCACCAAGTATCGCCGCCTCGCGCAAACCAAAGGCGTCCCGCGCCACAACCACTGAGCGCACACCAAGGCCATCCTTGCCCGCTGCGGCCGAGCACGGATGCGCCGTGGCCTGCGATGAAGGCCCTTGCGTCGGCCGAGCCGCAGTGCGGCGCATACGCCGGGCAGCGAACGTTGCGGTATGCTCCGGCCTCTCCATCGACCACAGGCATGGAGCAATGACAAGAATCGACGGCCGGGATCAGGCCTGGTAGCCGCCGCGCCTGGTGCGCTGGCCGGCCTCACCAGGGCATGGTCGAGCCGTCGTACTTGCGGAACTGGCCGGTGTCGGCGAGCTGCCAGGAGTCGATGAGCTCGATCATGCTCGCGATGGTCACGTCCATGTCGACCATCTCCGGCCAGCCCGGCGGCGGATCGACCCGCGGCGCACCGCGGGCGCGCACGAAGCCCGGATGGATGAGGCCGGTGACCACACCGCGATCGGCCAGTTCCTTGGCGATGCGCTTCATCACCATGTTGAGCGCCGCCTTGCTGGTGAAATAGAAATAGAAGCCGCGGCGCGGATCGTCCACCGTGATGGAGGCCATGTCGGTGCTCATGGCCATGACCTTGCCCTTGGCCGCCACCAGGTTCTCCGTGAAAGCTTCCGTCACTTTCACGGCGCCCAGGGTGTTGGTACGCAGATACCGCTCGAAGAGGTCGTAGTCGATGTTGCCGAGGATCTGTCGTTCCACGTTCTCGGACAGCAGACCAGCATTGTTGATGACCAGGTCGATGGGGCGACCTTTGAGCCTGGCGGCCAGCGCATCGACCTGCGCATGATCGGTGATGTCCATCTTCTCGGGCACCACGTTCGGATACTCGCGCGCCAGATCGGCCAGCGATTCGGGTGTCTGATCGCGGCGGTGCGTAGCGATCACGTCCCAGCCCTTGGCGGCGTAGGCGCGCGCGAACTCCAGGCCGATGCCCGAATTCGCTCCGGTGATGAGCACCGTCTTGGCGCCTGCGGAGAAACTGGCCGCGAGCAGCGACGCCAGCGCAAGGAGGCCGGCTTTCTTGATCGACATGAGACTCCCCCCTGATCGGCGTGACCCAGGCAGCGTCACCTCGAGCCACCGGTATCGCCGGTGTTATCGGTCATGCCGCTCGAACGGCGGGAGCGAACGCTGCCCGCCCCGGCGGCGGACAGCATTTCTACCGGAGAATGGCCGCTCGCGCCAGGGGCGCGGCGACCGAGCACCTCAAAAGTCTGGTATGCCGGCACGGGCGGCCGCGACAATCGTACGTGCGACCGGGCACCTCGCGCAGGCACCCAGGCGCCCCCCTTGCGCGGCTACCCGGCGCGCAGTCCCTCACTCGCGCAAGGCGACCACGACCACCGACTTCGGCGGCAGATCGAACACC
>QGUO01000263.1 GCA_003242495.1 Pseudomonadota bacterium
CCGCGGGATCCTTGTACAGCGGCCGGGCGGTGCGTTGCGCCAGCGCCTCGGGCGTCGGCATCAGGGTGCCCAGCGACGCGAACAAACCAGTGATGGCAGCGGCATATCCGACGCGCGTCAGGCGCCCACGCACAGGCTTCCGTCGCGAGTTTCTCATCGTGTTCTCCCCCCTCGAGTCCGGATGATCGGTTCTTGGCAGGCGACGGCCCGCGGCGAGCTATCGCTGGTACCGGTATCATAATCGCAATCGGCGGCGTGGGGTCAAATCGCTGCGCGG
The DNA here is from genome assembly GCA_003242495.1 of Pseudomonadota bacterium. Taxonomy (GTDB): domain Bacteria; phylum Pseudomonadota; class Gammaproteobacteria; order Steroidobacterales; family Steroidobacteraceae; genus Steroidobacter. The sequence continues at coordinate 278 of QGUO01000263.1, forward strand.
GATTGCGCCACGAAGGCGCCCTCGACCTGGGGGCGACGCCTTGGGATGGCCCGTATGCGGGGTTTTTCAAGGAATTTCGGACCGGTTCGGGAACGGTCCACCGGGTCCGTGGCACGCTCGTTGCAGCCACGCCACGGAACGCCGCGCCACCTGCACGGTGTGTCCGCCGCCAAACGTTGCGTTTGCAAAATTGTGAGCGCTATCATCGTTGCAGAGACCTGGTGGCCGACCACGACGTTGGCTGGCCGCAACGAGGCACGAACTCAGAAGGTCGGCACTCAGAAGTGCCGCGACAGGCCGGACCGGTCGGATGAAGCGTTCACCAAGGGGGATTCAACCATGCGTAAGCGGCGGTCCTTGAGCGGAGCAGGGTTGCTCGGCCTGTGTCTGGGCATCGGCGGCGTGCACGCTCAGGAAGCCGACGGGCTCGAGGAGGTCGTGGTCACCGGGTACCGGCTGAGCCTGCAGAGCGCGGCCGAGGCGAAGCGTGCCTCGACCAACTTCCTGGACTCCGTGTTCGCCGAGGACATCGGCAAGTTTCCCGATACCAATATCGCAGAGTCGTTGAACCGCATTCCCGGCATTCAGCTCACCCGCGAGGTCAACGGCGAGGGGTTGAACGTCGCCATCCGCGGTCTCGGTACCAACTTCACCAAGGTCTGGCGCAAGGGACACCGGGTGGGCGTCGCCTGGTCCGGCCGTACCGATGCACAGAACGGGACCCGCGAGCTCGCCCTCGACCTGTCCCCGACGGGGTTGTTCCCCCGCCTCGACGTTGCCAAGTCTTCGGTGGCGAGCATGCCCGAGGGCGGCGTCTCGGGGACCGTCAATTTACGCAGTGCACGGCCATTCGACTTCGATCCCGGCATGAACGCCTCGTACCAGGTGCAGGGCGCATACGGCGAGCTCAGCGAAGACTACAGCCCGCGCGGCGCAATGACGCTGAGCTGGCGCAACGACACCTTTGGCGTCGTGGTGGGTATCGCGGCGGTCGACAACAAATCGACCACCGAGGGCTACGAGACCATCGGTTGGACGAATGCCAACCTCACCTATGCGCAGTGCGGCATTACGCCGCCCGATGGCACGTCACCGCACGCCGGGGCAGGGGGTGCCTGCACCAACGGCAACGCGGGCGGGGGCAACGGCTGGGTGATGCCCGAAACGCTCCCCGACAACGTCGGCAACGGCTTTACCCCCGGTACGCCCGTGGACGCCGACTTCCTGCTGGCCAACAACCCGGGCCTCACGCTGGAACAGATCGGTGAGGCACTGGTGCCGCGTCTGAGCCGCCCGTCTTACATCGACGGCAACCGCGAGCGTATCTCGGGCCTGGTATCGCTCGAGTACCGTCCGACGGACACCATGCGCTTCTTCGTCGACTCGATGTATGCCGATGCGAACCGCGAGTTCGATCGCCTCGACATGAACCTGGTCGGGCGCAATTTCTCCACCAATGGCTCACTCATCCCGGTCAACCTACAGGTCGACCAGAACAACGTCGTGACCCGCGGCACCTTCCTCAATGCGCAGTTCTTCCTCGAGGCGCGACCCTACGACGAGGAGGTGGACTTCTACGACATCACGCCCGGTGCGGAGTTCGACCTGAGCGATACTCTGCGGCTCAATGTGCGTGGTCACGTCAGCCGCAGCACCTTCTTCCGCGAGGCACCGACCATTCTGATCAATACGCCGCTCAACCAGGGGATCACCGCATCCTTCGACAACACCGGCGGCGACTTCCCGACGGTGACCACCAATGTGGATCTCAACGACCCGAATCTCGGATGGACCTGGGAAGGTGGTCGCCTGAACATCCAGAACGAGCGGCGTGTCACCGAAACGAAAGGCGCCTTCGTCGATCTCGAGTGGGGCGACGAGGCCAACAATCTGCGCGTCGGCGTGGCGTACGACGATGCCAGCCGGCGCATCGTCGCGTACGACAACAGCGCGCGCTGGGAAGACGTAGCCTGTCGCGACGGGCTCGACCCCAACGGTGACTCGCCCGACGACCGCGCGCCCTGCAACGGCCTGAACCCGAACTCGCTGATTCCGCAGCCGCAGCTCGCCTCCTACATCCGTCGCGGCCCGGGGTTCATCACCATGGACTTTGCACGCTTCATGGCCGACTCGCGCTACCACGAGCTCAGCGCGAATGCCCCGGAAGCCAACTCCGCCGCGACCGGCGCCGCCACCGGCAGCATCGACGAGGAGACCCTCGGCATCTATGTGGAAGGCAATGCCGAGGCCATGGTCCTGGACCGCAGGCTGCGCTTGAACGCCGGCGTACGCTACGTCACCACCGACCAGGTGATCGGCGGCCCGGTCAGCTTCGGTGATGAGCGGGTGTGGCAGTTCCTGAGCTCCGATTACGACAGCTGGCTGCCGTCGTTCAACGCGGCGCTCGATGTCACGGATTCGGTCGTGGCGCGCCTGTCGGCCTCGCGCACGCTTACCCGGCCGAATCCCAGTCACATGCTGCCGCAGACCACCTTCAGCGATCCTTCGGCGCAGAACGCCACGCAGGGCAATCCGAACCTCTCGCCCTACCTGTCGACCAACGTCGATCTCGGGACTGAATGGTATACGGGCGGCGAGGGTTTCATCGGGGTGGCGCTGTTCGCGAAGCACATCACCGGCTTCACCGTGCCGGGCACCAACCGCATTCCCTTCGAGCAGCTGGGAGTGCCGTTCGAGGCGCTCACCGACCAGCAGCAGGAAGCCATCATGACCAATGGCGGCCCGGCGAACGCCATGGTGACCGTCCAGCAGCAGGTCAACGCGGGCGGAGTGCTGGACCTCAGGGGCTATGAGCTCACCGTGGTGCAACCCATCCCCTTTCTCGAGGGGCTGGGCATCAGCGCCAACTACACGCGCGTGAGCCAGGACAGCACGGGTGACGGCGTGCCGGCGGTCGCGCTCGGCGTCTCGGAGTACACCTACAACACCACGCTGTACTACGAGAATCACGGCGCTTCGATTCGACTCTCGTACACCTACCTGGACGACCAGATCCTTACGGATCGCGGTCAGAACGGCTTGAATGACATCCGCTTCCACTCACTGGGGAGGGGCCAGCTCGACTTGTCGGCGAGTTACGAGTTCAGCTGGCTGCCCACCTCGCCGCTGATCAGTCTGGACGTCCTCAACATCACCGGTGAAGAGCAGCGGGCCGTCATTGGTGCGATGGACCCTTACAAGAACGCAACCTGGACCTACTACGATCCGGGCTACACCGTGACACTGGGTGTCAGGGGCAAGTTCTGACCGACGCGACCGCGGTCGAACCGATGGGTATGGCCGCGAAACCTGGGCCCTCACAGGGGCGCAACGCCCGCGCCCCTGCGCTGATGCGCGGCCGGCCACATGCCGGCCGCGCCTTCTTTTTCGATCAATGATCCAAGTGTCGGGGCAGAGCCACCGGACGATGCGCCGGCGGCGTCACCTCAGGGCGCGGACGCCACGGACGTACGTCGCGCCGGCATCAGCGCGACCACCCGGTAATCCGGCAGGATGCGCGTCCCGGTCGTCGCACAGCGCGGCGGTCGCTCGCTCATGCGCAACGCCAGCTTGGTAAAGACCTGCTCACGCAACTGAGTCATCAGCTCGCAGTCGCCGGGCTCCAGGCGTACCAGGTCCCCGCGCGAGAACGCCACGTCGCGCCACTCGGCAGGGAAATGCTCGAGGTCGGCCGCCGTCGGCAGTCGTACCTTGAGCAGGCGTGCTGCCAGCCGCTCCCGGCTGTCGAATGTCGTGGCCTTGCGCACGTTCTCCGCCGTCGCTCGTACCGGCGTAGTCAGAACGATTCGCACGTGCGCGCTCGTGATCAGGGGGCTGGCGGGACAATGCATGCGCACCGAAAGGTTGGGGCGTGCCCCCACGGCGAGCAGAATGCGCTGGATCTTGTCCGTCAGGCCGCCGCAGGTGTAATAGGCATGCGTGGCCTGAAAATGGAAGTCGAGCTCCTGCACCGACCAGATGGCCTCGACGGGAGTCGACGTCGCAGGGTCTCCGACCGTCGTATTGCCCTGGCACGCGATGCAGCAATACAGCGCGACCGCGGCCAGGCAAAGGCGGCGAACCATGGGCGCTCCGAGCAGTGATCCGGGAGTTCGGATCACTGTGCGGCGCTCGCAGCGCGAGTGTCACTCAGTGATTGCCGATGAAGCGATTTCCCTCGTCAAGCTGCGCAAATTCACGCGGGCGTGGGTCGGAAGTTTGCAGCCGGATCGAGGAGCGATTCGAGCCCGGCGATGGTCGTCACCGCATCGAGCTGGCGATAGGCGCGTCGCAGTCCTTCGCGGAACGAGTCGCTCGCGGCCAGCGAGGCCGGAAAGACGCCTGGCAGCGTCAGGAACGCATCCACGTCGTGAGACGCGTCGCCATTGCATTGCGCGCCGACCGCGTGCAGCACCTCGTGCAGCGGATCGACGAGACGGTCACCGTCGCGCGCCTTGCGGCGTACGAACTGGAACCAAGCGGCGATCGCGAGACAGAGCCTGTCGATCGGTCGCCCGGCCGCCAGATTCTCTGCCACCGTGCCGAGCAGCCGGAAGGGAATTTTCTGCGACCCGTCCCAGGCAATCTGCGCCAGGCGGTGATGGATGGCGGGATTGCGGAATCGTTGCAACACCGTTTGAACGTACGCTTGGAGATCCAGGCCCCGAGGCGCGACGATCCCGGGACGGATGTCGTCCATCATCAAGCCTTCGACGAAGGTGGTGAGCGCCGGCGTGCGCATGGCTTCGGCGACCGTGACGAGTCCCACGAGGCTGCCGAGATAGGCCAGCGCGGAGTGCGCGCCGTTGAGCAGCCGCAGCTTCGCGCGCTCGTAACCCGAGACATCGTCCGTCACGGCGACGCCGCACGATGCAAAGTCCGGTGTCGGCGCCCGCAGCCGGTCCTCGATGACCCACTGGACGAAGGGTTCGCGCTGCACCGGCCATCGATCGCGCACGCCCAGGTGCCGGGCCACGCGCCTGCGCAGCGCATCGTCGGTCGCCGGCGTGATGCTGTCGACCATGGTGCACGGGAATGCCACTTCGCCTGCGATCCAGGCCGCGAGCTCCGCATCGCGTCGCGCGGCGAGCTCGATGACGGCACGCCTCAATCGGCGGCCGTTGTCCACCAGATTGTCGCAGGTCACGATGTTCGGCGGCGGGATCCCCGCCTCGCGGCGCTGTTGCAGCGCAGTGGTCAGGTAGCCCACCAGTGTCACGGGCGCTTTTCAACACCTGACGCGGCCGAGCACCTCCACGTTGTAGATTTTGTGTGG
>QGUO01000264.1 GCA_003242495.1 Pseudomonadota bacterium
TCGCCCATCTGCGAGAGCATGTCCTCGAGCTTCGCCGGGCCCTGCTTGGCCAACTTGGTGTCGCGGAACTTGCCCTGCCGATACAGCGCCACCTCGCGCGCCTTGCGCTCGCTCTCCACCACCAGCAGCTCGTCGCCCGCGTTGGGCGCGCCGGACAGGCCCAGCACCACCACCGGCAGGGACGGACCTGCCTCGGTGATCGGCTTGCCGTTCTCGTCGAACATCGCCCGCACCCGCCCAAACTCCTGGCCGGCGAGGATGGGATCGCCCGGCTTGAGCGTGCCGCGCTTGATGAGCACGGTCGCCACTGCACCGCGGCCCTTCTCCATGCTCGACTCGACCACCACGCCGGCGGCCAGGCCGGCACGCGGCGCCTTGAGCTCGAGCACCTCCGCCTGCAGCAGGATGGACTCGAGCAGCTGGTCGATGCCCTCGCCGGTGTGCGCCGAGACGTTCACGAACAGCGTCTCGCCGCCCCACTCCTCGGGGATCACGTTGTGCTGCGCGAGGTCGTTCTTGACGCGGTCGGGATCGGCATCGTGCTTGTCGATCTTGTTGATCGCCACCACGATGGGCACCTCGGCCGCGCGCGCATGCTGGATGGCCTCCACCGTCTGCGGCATGACGCTGTCGTCGGCGGCGACCACCAGCACCACGATGTCGGTGACCTGCGCGCCGCGGGCACGCATCGCCGAGAACGCGGCGTGGCCCGGCGTATCGAGGAAGGTCACGACGCCCTTGGGGGTCTCGACATGATACGCACCCACGTGCTGGGTGATGCCGCCGGCTTCGCCCGCGGCCACCTTGGTGCGCCGGATGTAGTCGAGCAGCGAGGTCTTGCCATGGTCGACGTGGCCCATGACCGTGACCACCGGGGCGCGCGGCTCGAGCTCATGCGAGCCGGCAGCCGCCAGCAGCTCGTCCTCGATGGCGTTTTCCTTGACGATGATCGGCGTATGGCCGAACTCCTCGATCACCAGCACCGCGGTGTCCTGATCGATGGGCTGGTTGATGGTGGCCATCACGCCCATGTTCATCATGACCTTGATCACTTCGTTGGCCTTGATGGCCATGCGCTGGGCGAGCTCGGCAACCGTGATGGTCTCGCCGATCTGGATGTCGCGCTTGACCGGCGCGGCAGGCCGCTCGAAACCATGTTGCGAGCCGACGCTCACCTGCAGCGGACGGCGCAGGCGCGATTGCTGCTTCCTCTTCTTGAAACGCGCGCTCGCGTCGCTCGAGACGTGCAGCTCGGCGCGGCGCGGCGCCTCGCGGGCCGGCTTGGCGGTCTGGGCGGCTGCCGCGGCGGCTGCGGCGGCCTGCTCCTTCATGCGACGCTCGGCCTCGGCACGGGCGCTCGCCTCGACCTGGCGGCGCACCTCTTCCTCGGCCGCCTGGCGGACCGCTTCGGCCGCCCGACGCATCGCCTCCTCTTCCTCGGCCTGACGCGCACGCGCCTCGGCTTCGCGCCGCTCGGCCTCGAGCCGCTCGGCTTCGAGCCGTGCCTGCTCCTCGCTCTGCTCGCGGATGCGGCGCGCCTCGTCGTCGACGGCCGCGGCGGCCGACGCATCCTGCACGGGCGCCTGCGGCGGCGTCTGGGCCGCCGGCGTCTGTGCAGACGTCTGTGCCGACGTCTGGGCCGGTGCCTGTGCCGGCGTCTGGGCCGGTGCCTGTGCCGGTGTCTGTGCCTGTGTCTGTGCAGGTGCCTGTGGCTGCGATGCCGCCTGTTGCTTCCGGCGCTCGGCCTCCTCCTGCCGCGCGCGCGCACGCTCCTCGAGCACGCTGCGGTTGAGGTAGGTCTTCTTGCGCCGCACCTCGACATTGACGGTGCGCGCGCGGCCCTGCGCCGACGCCACCTTGAGCTCGCCCTGCGACTTACGGCGCAAGGTGATCTTGCGCGGCGCCGTCACGTCTTCGGCCCGCCCGTGCGCCCGGCGCAGGTACGTGAGCAACTCCATCTTGGCTTCGTCGCTGATGGTGTCGTCGGCGCCCGCGACCCGGATGCCAGCCTCGTCGAGCTGCGAAAGCAGCCGCTCGACCGGCACCTTCAGCACCTCGGCGAATTGACTAACTGTTACATCTGCCATGAAAACCCTCCGCGCCCGGCTGACTGCCTAAACTCCCTCAAGCCTGCTGCCCGGCGGATTCAAACCAATGTTTGCGCGCTGCCATGATCAGCGCGCCGGCGCGATCGGCATCCACCCCTTCGATCTCGATGAGATCGTCGATCGCCTGCTCGGCGAGATCCTCGCGAGTGACGATGCCTTTCGCTGCGAGCATGCGCGCGAGGTCCTGGTCCATGCCGTCGACCTCGAGCAGGTCCGGGGACGGCTCGGCTGCGTCGATGATTTCCTCGCTGGCGATCGCCTGCGTGAGCAACACGTCACGCGCGCGGTTGCGCAGCTCCCGGATGACCTCGTCGTCGAACTCCTCGATGCCGGCAAGCTCCGAGGCCGGCACATAGGCGATCTCCTCGATGCTCGAGAAGCCTTCCTGCACCAGGATCTGCGCGACCTCCTCGTCGACGTCGAGCTGATCCTTGAAAAGCTCGATCAGCTGCCGCGATTCGCCCTCGCTCTTCTCCTCGGCAGCCTGCTCGGTCATCACGTTGAGCTCCCACCCGGTGAGCTCGCTCGCGAGGCGGATGTTCTGCCCGCCGCGGCCGATGGCCTGCGACAGCTTCTCCTCGGTCACCGCGATGTCCATCGAGTGAGCGTCCTCGTCGACCACGATGGAGACCACCTCGGCCGGCGCCATGGCGTTGATGACGAACTGCGCAGGATTCTCATCGTACGGGATGATGTCGACGCGCTCGCCGGCGATCTCGTTGGAGACCGCCTGCACGCGCGAGCCGCGCATACCCACGCAGGCACCGACCGGATCGATGCGGCTGTCGTTGCTCTTGACGGCGATCTTGGCACGCACGCCCGGATCGCGCGCCGCGCCCAGGATCTCGATGAGCCCCTGCCCGACCTCGGGCACCTCGAGCTTGAACAGCTCGATGAGGAACTCCGGCGCGGTGCGCGTCAGGAACAGCTGGGGCCCGCGCGGCTCGGAGCGCACGTCCTTCAGGTACGCCTTGATGCGGTCCTGGGCGCGCACCGGCTCGCGCGGGATCATCTGGTCGCGCGCGATGAAGCCCTCGGCGTTGCCGCCGAGATCCACGTAGACGCCATTGCGGTCGACCCGCTTGACGATGCCGGAGACCAGCGTGCCCACGCGATCCTTGTACTCGTCGACCACCTGCGCCCGCTCGGCCTCGCGAACCTTCTGCACGATGACCTGCTTGGCCGTCTGCGCGGCGATGCGCCCGAAGCCCACCGATTCCATCGGCACCTCGACATACCCGCCGACCTCGGCCTGGGGGTCGATCTCCAGGGCATCCTCCAGCCTGAGCTCGCTATCCGGAAATTCAAGCTCGGTGGAGTCGTCCGCGAACACTTTCCAGCGACGGAAGGTGTCATAGTCGCCGGTCTTGCGGTTGATCGACACGCGCACGTCGATGCCCTCGCCGTGGCGCTTGCGCGTCGCCGAGGCGAGCGCCGCTTCCAGGGCCTCGAAAATGATCTCCTTGTCGACGCCTTTCTCGTTCGAGACGGCGTCCACAACCATCAGGATTTCTTTGTTCATCGTGCGCACTCCGGCGGAACGCGCCGTCGCCGGCGCCGACTCCCGCGTCAATACCCTTCTTACTCCGTTCCCCGCGGCCGATCACCCCTCAAGCGGGGACGAGCCGCGCCTTATGTATCGCTTCGATCGGCAGCCGCACCGTGCCGCCCTCCACCTCGAGCGTGATTTCCCCGTCGGCCACCGCGAGCAGCTGCCCGGCGAAGCGCCGGCGGCCCTCGAAGGGCTGGGCCATTTCGAGTTTGACCCGCTCGCCGGCGAAGCGCGCGAAGTGCTCCGCGGTGCGCAGCGGCCGATCGAGTCCCGGCGACGAGACCTCGAGCGTGTACTGGCCCGGAATCGGATCCTCGACGTCGAGCACGTCGCTCACCGCGCGGCTCACTTTCTCGCAGTCGTCAAGGGTGATCCCCCAGCTCTCGCCAGGGGGCGCGTCGATATACAGCCTGAGCAGCCCGCCGCCGCCCCGGGGGGCGTACTCGAGCTCCCAAAGCTGGTAGCCGAGGTCGACGACCACCGGCCCGAGCAGTGCGGTCAGCTGGTCTCGCAGCATGCCACCTCCGTTCGTCCCATCCCGGCCCGCGCCGCGGCAACTCGCCCGGGCAGACCCCCCGAAACAAAAAATGGGCCATCAGGCCCATTCTTGCTATTGCTTGCCCTAGCCCCGCGCACTCCCTGCCGGCCACTTAAAGTGGGGCCGGTGCGCTGTCCTGCAAGCCCAAAAAAAGCCCTCTGCGGGGCTCTCTTTGAGTCCGAAAGTGTGTCGCGGGCGCCTAAAGTCAGGCCTCCTCGCGGGTTCGCACCCGGTCCGCGCTAATCACGGTACCCGTCAAATGAGCCGCTCTCTCAACGGTTTAAGGGAAATACCCCGAAACAGGGGGCGGATTCTATGAAACTCCGGGTCTTTCGTAAAGCGCGTTCGTTTCCCGGAGGGGGAGCCCGAAATCCGGGGGGGCCGACGCCCCCCTGCGGAGGGGCGCTCCGGACCCGGGGGTCCGGATCCGGAGCGCTCGGCCGGATTCCTCAGGCCTTGCGGGTACGCCAGCCCTCGGCGTAGTTCTCGCGGGCGTCGCGGGCATAGGGCACCGGCGAGACCTTGACGCGCACCTCGAGCTGCTTGTGGCGCTCGACGGTGGGCTTCTTGGTGCCGCCGTTCTCCTCGCCCCACACCAGCGTCAGCACGTCGCCGATGTTGATGTCCGGGTCAACGATGCCCAGCGTGAGCGCGGTGCGCTCGTTGTAGCTGTAGCCGCCGAACATCGAGAAGCCGACCACCTTGTCGCCCATCATCACCTTGTCGAACGACGAGGAGCCGTAGTTGGCGATCGGCAGGTCGAAGAACTTGTAGTGCTCCTCGCCCGGAATGAACAGCGAGGCATAGATCTTGGCCATGTCCTCGTGGTGCCACGCGAAGGTGACCTTCTTGCGATGCGGCTTGTCGGCCATCTTCTCCAGGGCCTCGCGGCCGATGAAGTCATGGTCGAACTTGATGAACGGACCGTAGCCGAGCTCGTACGGCGTGGTGTAGTAGTCCTCGATGTTGTCGGAGACGAAGCTGCCGGCGATCGAGCCGGTGCCCTCGTAGCCGTCCGCCGGGAGCCACTCGCGATACTTCTTCATGCTCTCGCCGGTGTACACGGCGGGCAGCGGCGAGGGGATCCAGCCGGACTCACAGGTGTTGCTCGCGTAGGCGCGCGAGCCGACCTGCACCAGCCCGAAGTCCTTGCCGGCCTCCAGAATGGCGTCGCGGATCTCGTCGTACTCCTCGTACGGACCCCAGATCTCCAGACCCGGCGCGCCGGCCATGCCGTGGCGCAGGGCGCGCACCTTGCGGCCCTTGATGTTGATGTAGTCCATGTGGAAGAACTTCACGTCCGGGATCGGCCCGCCGTTCAGCTTCTCGAGCACCTGCGTGGCG